>JAISZQ010000126.1 GCA_031269165.1 Spirochaetaceae bacterium | reverse complement strand
GGAAAACACGGATAAATGCGGCACACGGCGAGGAAAAACGGAAAAAAAGGCGTCGGAGAGGCGGTTTTCGTGCAAATAGTGTGGCCGAGGGCAGCCCCCGTCCGCTTGGGGCAGCCCCCGTCCGGCTGGAATGGGGTCGGAAACGCCTTTTTCGCCTCGATTCACATTTCCCTCCGTGTTCCCGCCCGGCTAACCGGGGGCAAAGCCCCCGGTTACGGCAAAAACGGCGTTCTAGCAAGCCTCAGTGTCCCCGTCGTTGCGCGCTTCGTGCGAATTGAAAATGATAAATGGAAAAGGGAAAATGATAAGAAGGGTGCGAACAACCTCCATACTCCGCGCATTTTCCATTTACAATTCTCCATTATCCATTCGCGCAGCGCACTGGATTGCTTCACCCTTCGGGTTCGCAATGACGATGCCCGTCCCGCGCCTTGCAATGATGATCCCCGCCGTCATTGCAAGCGAACCGCCCGTCATTGCGAGCGGAGCGAAGCAATCCAGCGTGAGGGCCGACCCCGTCTGGATTGCTTCACCCTTCGGGTTCGCATTGACGATGCCCGTCCCACACCTCGCAATGATGATGCCCGCCCCGCGCCTCACAAAAACGACATTCTCCTTTTCAATTCTCCATTATCCATTCTCCCAAAGGGGCGCGAGTAGCCTCCATACTCCACGCATTTTCCATTTACAATTCTCCATTATCCATTCGCGCAGCGCACTGGATTGCTTCACCCTTCGGGTTCGCAATGACGATGCCCGTCCCACGCCTCGCAATGACGATGCCCGCCCCGCGCCTCGCAAAAACGACATTCTCCATTTACCATTTTCCATTTTCCATTCGTGCGAAGCGTGCGCCCCTTCCAAATCGGGCAATCACGAAAATTTTTTTAAAAAAACGAAAAAAAACGCCAAAAACGAGCGATTTCTCTTGACAAAAGTTTTCGGGTGTGGTATAAAGGACGTACGGTTTTGAGGAATGATGATGAGAAAAGGGTTTTCTATCAATAAACGCACGCGAAAGATGGTACGGGGAAGGATTGTTCTGTTTCCGCGCCACGCTCGAGCTGTGTCTTCAGCAACTCCGCACTATATCCTTCAAGCAGGAGGAGGGGTTCAATGTAATCAATAACAGGGTGATTTTGCCAAGAGTTACGGTCTCTTGGTTAAAATTTGAAATGGAGAGGTCTCGAAAAAGGCGCGCCGCAGGGTGAGCCGGATTCGGGAGCGGCACGGGAAATATACGGGTTTTCCGCGTCCAGCCTCTTTATTATAGTTTCCCCCGTATGGGGGAGCATATTTTATTTTGAGGAGGGCTTTTATGAAAAAGTTCTTAATCGGGATGATCGCTGTGCTCAGCGTATCATTATTCTTAATTGGTTGCCCGACGGACGTCGAGGAGACCACGAAGTTCGTGACGGTGCCTGATCCGACGGGGTCGGTCCACGGCAACCTGACTGTCGCCGCGCTTCAGGCGGAGATTGACGACGCTGTTGCGGAGGGGCGCAAGCTCACGTTCAAGAGCGTCACGCTTGACGATGTCGGCGACGTTAATTTCAAAACCGCCGCGATCACGATCGAGGGGACGTTTACGACGAACGCAAGCGGCGGGACTGTTATCAACGCGGCGAGCGCCACGGTTGCGTTTGCGGACAGCGCGACAATCGCGGGGCAGAGCGGAGACATGATCATCGTAAGTGACCCCGATGCCTACACCGGGAAGACTGGCAGTGCCATCGTGCCTGCGTATGTGCCGGTCATATCGGACACGCTACCTGCCGCGAACTTTACCGCAGACGCGGTGGTGGAGACGCTCAGTATCGGTTCTGACGGTGCGCCTACGGTTGTCCGGCTTGAGGAACTGGCAAATGGCCACACGATCTACGTGACGGGCACGCTCACGATTGACGCGACAGATGCGGTTACTATCGACACCGCAAGCGTCGTGTTTTTTGGTGACACAGAGGCGAGCGGCATGGGCGGGCTTACCTTTGGGAACGCCACAGCAATCGGGACGCTCAAGGCCACGGGCCCGCTCACCATCACCGCAGTCGGCACGAGCGAAGTGAAAAGCCTTGATCTGAACGGCAAGACGGTTACGATTGCCAATGATGCCAACATCAAGGCCATCACGAGCGGCGCGGCGGGCGGCACCATCGATCTCGGGAGCGGCGAAGCCATAACCGCCCCCATTACCGTAGGCGCAACCGACATTACCGTAACAACGAGCGGGGATGCGCTGACGGTGGCTGACCTTTCCACTTCCGGCGCGGGCAAGCTCGTCCTGCCGGCGAGCGCGGTTACCTTTACCGCGACAGCGGGCGGCGGGAAGTTCGCCTATGCGTCGCTTACGGGTGACGAGGACCTTGCTTTGACCAGCGAGGATGGGCTGACTTACGTAGGCGACCTGGAAACCAGCGGGACCTTGACCACCACCGGCAGCGGCGGGCTGGTCGTGACCGGCACGCTGAGCACCAGCGAGGCGACCCTTGCCGGGGCTCTGACGGTGACCGGCGCGGCCACGTTTGAAGACGCCCTGGAAGTGACCGGCGCGGCCACGTTTGAAGACGCCCTGGAGGTGACCGGCGCGGCCACGTTTGAAGACGCCCTGGAGGTGACTGGTGCCGCCGAGTTCGGCGCGGCTCTGGAAGTGACCGGCGACGCCTCATTCGGCGGCGACGCCTCATTCGGCGGCGAGGTTGCCGCAAGCGGCAACCTCGCTTTTGATGGCGACGCGATCCTTACGGTAGGTGAAGCGATAACCCTGGCGAACGGCATGACCGTAACCCTCGATACCGGCAAGTCCCTCAAGGTTGCCGGCAATGCCGTTCTTACGGCGGGCGCCGCGGCGGAACTTACCGCGGGCGGCTCGACGACGATCACGGCCGCCGCAAGCCAGCTCACTGTGGATGGCGCAGACCTTACCGTCACGAGTGGCACCCTTACCGTGGTAGCCGGCACGAAACTGGCAGCGACAACGACCCTCACCGTGGGCGATACTAATACGGTAGCGTTCACTGACGCAACCATTGATGCAACGGCGGGTACCACGCTTGCTGGTGCCACGGGTACCGCAACATTTGGGGTAGCTGACGTGCTGGCTCTCGCAGACACCGGCACCATCGAAGTGGCGGGAACAGGCAGCGCGGTCTTTGGCGCAACGACGTTTAACGCCGGTACCGATGGCACATGGACAGCGGACAAAATCGTGAAAATCACCTCCGCTACGACCGGTGCGACCATCGCGAAAGAAAGCGACGCGGCCACCCTCGCGGCGAGCGGCACTGACCCAACCATCACACAGGCGGCGGTGACAGGCAACGACCTTGTCATCGGCGCGGGCATCACCGTGGCCCTGGGCGGATCTGGCGCAAAGGTCGGCAGCATCGTGCTGAAAAACTCAGCTGCGAGCAACAACACCAACAACGGGAAACTCACGCTCACGGACGAGACCGCGATCATCACCACCAGCAATGCGGCGGGGTCGAACCAAGCAAGCGGTGCCCCGCTGGCGGATGACCAAACGACGGAGGTCTCAAGCACTACGGCCTACGTCAAGGTCGGAGTGCTCCTCCTCGCCGGGGACGGAACACACGCCACAATAGTGGCGTCGAACGACCCGGACAACGGCTCTACGTCCTCAGCGGGCAAAATCGCAAAACTGCTGGGCGTAAGCGGGAATACCGCCACCATTACAGCCAGCAGTGAGAACGAAAACAACGACGGCGAAACCGAAAACGGCGTCATCGCTGGAGACACGGCGACCGTGGCCGATGGCACGTAACGCGCACCCCGGTGCGCGTCGTGACCGGGGTTTAGGCGGGCCGGGGATTGGCCCTGTCCCGCCGACCGTCATTGCGAAGTGAGCAGGGTAAAGCAATCCAGTGGAGGCATAACGCGCCCTGGATTGCTTCGCTTCGCTCGCAATGACGGCAGGATCGTTATTGCGAGGCGCATGGCGTGCCCGTCATTGCGAAGTGAGCAGGGTGAAGCAATCCAGAAGGGCATAACGCCCTGGATTGCCACGCTTCGCTCGCAATGACGGGCGGGATTTAGGCAGGCCGGGGATTGGCCCCGTTCCGCCAGCCGAACCAATAGCCGGGTGAATGCTGCCTGAAGGGGGCGTTGCCGCCGCCACTTTAAAAGGCGGTATAGTCCTCTCCCCGTAAGGCAGCGTTCACCCGGCGCACCTCACTGTGCCAACGAATTGGCACGTTAAGGAAATCTTTGACGAGGTAACCCGTCCCCTGGTCGGGGGTAGCCTCGCCGCCTTCCTTGCCGCCCCGCAGACATTGGACGACGGCTTCGCGGTGTTCGCCAACAACACGCTCACCACAGAAAAGACGATAGTTGTGCCGGTTCTACCATCCAGATACCGTCATCCGGCGGCCCCGCGATAACGGGCATCGAAGAGATTTAGCACCTGGTGTAGGGAATCGCGCTGTTGCATCATGAGTTACACAGAACACGCGGGACGGGGTTTACCCCGTCCCGCTTTTTTTTTGCACGGTGAGCCTGTTTCAAAGCCTCAATGTTTTTCGCTTTTTTCATATTTTTTGTGTTTTTCCCCGTTTGATTAAAGCAGGACAGTTCCCAACGCCTTAATAGAGGGTACAAGGCTGTTCCGAAACTTCTGTTTTGGAACATCTCTCTACAGGAAGGTATCTATGAAAGGGCCAAGAGAATTGGCGGAAAACGTCTGGTACGAAGTACAGACGGCGGTTAATGTCGGCGAGCCCTTGTTCCGGCTGGCGTGGGCGGTGGTGCTCTTCTATCGGGTACTCATCGAAACGAAGGCGAAATTCGGTTTCGAGATGCGCGGGCTTGCGCTCGATGAGGCGTGGCTCACGTTCTATATTAAGCCCGCCAACGGGCTTGAACTAAGATTATGCAGTGGATGAAACAAACGTTCTCCCTCCGGTTCAACGTGCGGACAGGGAGGACACGTGCGTGGCGCGAATGGAAAATGGATAATGTCGTGTTTTGGAGACAGCGCGTTCCCCTCCTATCATTTTCCATTATCCATTTGTAATTTTCAATTCCCCGGAGGGGTTGGACAGCCTAAGGACGGGGGTATGGGAGGAGAAAACGAGTTTTTCACCCAAAAACCAGCCCTCCTCTGCGTTTCCGCCCGGCTAACAGCCCCCGTTCACCACAAAAACGGCGTTACAAACAGCCCCGATTCCCCGGCCAAAGACGGCTGGCCAATAGCAAGCATTGGTCTCAAGAGGCCTGCCCTCTGCTGCAACGCGAGATTTTGAAACAGCCTCTTCAGGCTATACTCGCAGTTTGAATGATGTCGGGACACGAGACTATAAAGCCCCCGTTAAGGGGCTCTATGAGTTTTATCGTTTTTTAATAGTTATATCTATCGGAGTACTGTCTGGTGATACTACACGCAAATATAAAGGATAAACCGGTTCATTTTTTAAAAGTATAATATTATAATTTGACCAAGAACTAATATAATGCTCGCCAACATCACTTATTTTCCCTTTCGGAAAGGAACCTGTTCCGCTACTCCTGTGTATTTCATTTTGATTGGCATCATGAATAATAAACAGCCAATCTTTAGCATTTGCCATATCTGCTGTCCAAGCAGTTATTTTTATTGTGATGTAGCCAAAATCTGGAATGCTTTTATAGTTTGGCTCTCTCATTTCAGCCTCTGCTTTCTTGTTCTCCCGCTCTTTTAAATATTCTGTACCAACAATAGTTGCTACCGCCCTGTTTTCCATAGCGTTCTTTGGAACAATCCTGTATGCCGGGTCTTCCTGAGTCATTCCAGTAGAATGCGCCATCAAACCGGCGCAAGAGGTGAAAACAACAATAGCAACTGCCGCCACGATTAATAACTTTTTCATTGTTATGCTCCTTATGGTGGAATTGCCCACTTTTAAAAATGAGTTCTAGCCATTACCTATCATCACGTTGTCAAGTATAACATATCTGAGCCTGTTCCAAAACTAATTGACTGTGCGCTAACGCGCACGGTTTTGGAACAGGCTCTTGGAAAAACCGGTCAAAGGCCCCGGTTTTTCCCTTAAATCTAGGGAAGCTGTTCCAAAA
>JAISZQ010000013.1 GCA_031269165.1 Spirochaetaceae bacterium | reverse complement strand
TGTCCGCCGGATCCCTGCCCCATACCGCCTCCAGTTGGCGCAAGTTGCTGTCCAGGGCAAGGTCAAGCCCGTCGCGCCGGTAGTATTCCCCCACGTTAAAATCAAGGTGCAGGACCGGGTATTCAAGCCATTCCTGCTCAAGCCCCGCAACGGCAAGGGCCGGCTGCCCGGCAATTTCCGAAAAAAGCGCCTTCTTCCCCTCAAAATACGCCTTGAGCGTGGATAACAGGAGGCTCTTGCCAAAACGCCGGGGACGGCTCAAAAAATAGGGCTTGCCTTCGTTGACAAGCCGGTAGATTTGCGCGGTCTTGTCCACATACACATATCCATCGCTACGGATCGTAATAAAGTCCTGGATTCCTATCGGGTATTTTCTCGTTTCCATATCACAAGTATAGCATATCAGAAGAATAGCGGGTAGCGGGTTTTGCTGTCTGTTCATTGCCCGCTTGCCTGTCCAACGGTGACTGACACCCCTGCGTTTACCTGGGGATCATGCTCTCCGCCCGCTCAACCGAGTTTTGGAACAGGCTCACCAAATAGCACACTTTCTTCTCTTGAGCGTCTTAGACAAAGGGAAAAAAACGGTTATACTGGGCTTATTGTAAAAGTTGCAAGGAGAGAAAAGAATATGAAAGCGCTCGTATTGGAAAGGGTTAAACAGTTGAGCCTCCGGGATGTTCCGCTTGAAGAAAAGGTGGGGGAAGGCGATGTCCGCGTCAAGATCAAGGCGTGCGGGATATGCGGCAGCGACGTGCATTACTATCTGCATGGGCGTATCGGCGACTTTGTGGTAAACGGGCCGATGATTCTCGGCCACGAGGCGGCGGGGGTGGTTGTCGAGGTTGGGGCCGGAGTGACCCATCTCAAGGCGGGCGACCTCGTCTGCATGGAACCCGGCATCCCTAAGGCTTTTTCCGCCGAGACGATGCAGGGGATGTACAATCTTGACCCCGGCGTGTTCTTTTGGGCGACACCGCCTGACCACGGGTGTCTGCGGGAAAGCGTCGTGCATCCCGCCCGGTTCTGTTTCAAGCTGCCGTCCCCGCTTACGGCAGCGGAGGGTGCGATGGTGGAGCCTCTCGCTATCGGCATGGAGGCGGCGAAACAGGCCCGTCTGCAAGGCGGGGACACGGTCGCCATCGTCGGCGCGGGAACGATCGGCGTGATGTGCGCCCTTTCCGCCCTGGCAAGCGGCGCAAGCAGGGTCTATATCGGCGATATTATGGAAGAAAAATTGAACGTCGCCGCCAAAATCCCTGAAGGAGAAACCCCCGTTTCTCCCGTTATCCCGATTAACACCAAAAAAACCAGTCTTGTCGAAGCGGTTCGGGAACAAACCGACGGCCGGGGGGTCGATGTCGTGATCGAGGCGTCGGGAAGTGCCGCCGTATACCCCGATTTCTTCCGAACGGTGCGGAAAGGCGGGCGGGCGGTCTTGGTTGGTATGCCAAACGGCGCGGTGCCCATTGAGGTGCCCTTTCTGCAAGGACAGGGGATACGCATATACACCGTCTTTCGTTATTGCAACGTCTATCCCCGCGCAATCGCGCTCCTTGCCGGCGGAAAAATCGACCTGAAACCGTTCATCAGCCGGACGTTCCCTTTCGAGGATAGTATCGCGGCCTATGAATACGCGGCGGCGGGTCATCCCGATACCGTCAAGGTGATGATCGAGTTGTAGGACGGGAGCAGTAGTAACGGGTTGCCACGGTCAACAACTTAAGCAAATGGAATAATAAGAATGGTCCACAGATTGCGCCTGATTTTTCGTTTCTTGTCCGTGAATGCGCGCCATATATGGCGTTGCCGTGATCGGGGGGCGTTGCGGGGGGCGGGCCCACCGCAGAGGGGGGTAGCGGAAGACCAAACGGAGGGAGGTGCGGACGCGCCACAGGCGTGGACGTATCGACCGGAGTGCGTGTCTGGAGTGAGGGGGGAGACTTCCCCCCACCTAACTGCACTGTTGCCGTTTTGTAAAATGCTTGTGTGTTATGTGTTCAAATGGTTTACCTTTTTTGGACGCTCTGTTAAACTGGGGTATCTTGAGGTACCGATGGTCATAAAACGAGTAACGATGCAGGATATTGCCGATTCTCTGGGGCTGTCCCGTAACACCGTGTCTAAAGCCTTAAACGGAAATCCTGCCGTTCCCGCCTCCACGAGGAACACGGTGATTCAAAAGGCCGCCTCTCTGGGGTATAAGAACTATGCCCCGGCAGAGCAATCGCGGACGGCGGGGGATAAGGGAGGGACTATCGCGTTTTTCGCTTCTCTCATGCCCGGCAGAAACCATTTCGGCTCCCTGTTTCTGACTGGTTTTACCGAGCGCATGAGCTCAAGCCACTATACGCTTTCCTTCTATATATTGAGGCCGGAAGACATAGCGGCCGGGCGGGAGCCCATGAATTTTGACCGCGAACACATAGCGGGCATTCTCTGTATCGAGATGTTTGACGCTCCCTACTGTGATGTTATCTGTGCCATGAATAAGCCGGTGTTGTTTGCCGATACCTATGTCTTTTCGGCGCGGCGGGAACTCAGGGCCGACATTATCATGATGGAAAACCGCAAGAGTACCGAGGTGCTGGTGGCGGATATGATTCATAAGGGTGCGCGGAGTATTGGCTTTATCGGGGACAGGTGGCACTGTCAGGGTTTTGCCGAACGCTGGGAAGGGTTTAACACGGCCCTTGTCCAAGCGGGGCTATCGGCGGACCCGGCCCAGTGCGTTTTGGACGACAACCGGGAGCCGTACAACGACAGCGCCTGGATGACGGAAAAGCTCCGCGCTATGGGGAATCTGCCGAGGGCCTTTATATGCGCCAACGACATACTGGCGTTTTCGGTGTTGGAAGCCTTAAAGACGCTGGGAAAATCGGTGCCCCAAGACGTGATGGTTGCCGGTTTTGACAATAATCGGGAAACCCAACTTTTGCAGCCCCGGCTGAGCACGGTGCATATTCCCAGTTACGAAATGGGCATCGCCGCAGCCGACATCATGCTGCGCCGTATCGAACGGCCGGGGTTTCCCTATACAACGACGTATATGCAAACGATCCCCCAATTGCGGGAATCGACATAACGAGGAGGAAAGACGATGATACTATGCTGTGGTGAGGCGTTGATTGACATGGTGAAAGGAACCGTTCCGGGGAGAGGCGCGTGCTTTATTCCCTGTCCCGGCGGCAGTCCCTACAATACGGCAATCGCAATCGGGCGGCTCGGCGTGCCGGTCACCTTTTGGGGAAAACTTTCCACCGACTTTTTTGGCGATATGCTCATAAAGCGGCTTACGCAAAATCAGGTGGGGACCGGTCTTATTACCCGATCGGACAGTCATTCCACGCTCGCTTTTGTCAATGTTCCGGCGGGCAGCGAGCCTGAGTATGTTTTCTATACCGAAGGCGCCGCCGACCGGTCTTTGTCCGTGCAGGACATTCCCCCCGCGCTCCCTTCCGAGGTCCGATGCGTCCTCTTTGGCTCAATCGCCATGACGATGGAACCGGTCGCATCCGCTGTGGAAACATTTGTCGCCCGCGAAAGGGCACGGGGGGACGCGGCCCCGGTTATTTCGTTTGATCCGAATGTTCGGCCCTTCATGATTAGCGACAAACCCGCCTATACAAGGCGGCTGGAAACATGGCTTGCCGCTTCGACTATCGTCAAGATTTCCGTAGCCGATGTACGTTTTCTCTATCCTGACGAAACGCTCGAACAGTCATTGCAGAACATCCTTGCCCGGGGGCCGCGCCTTGTCATAGTTACCGTGGGGGCGGAAGGGGCCGAGGCGTTACTCCGCCGGGAAGACGGCAGCCTGATTCGGGCAAAGGCCCCGGTTGTGGATCTGCCCGTGGTTGATACCATCGGCGCGGGAGATACCTTTCACGGCGCGTTTCTTTCGTGGCTAGAACTGAAGGGCAAAATGTCCCTCCCCGCCCTCGCGTCCCTTTCCGAACAGGAACTTACCGACGCGCTCTATTTTGCCAACACCGCCGCATCCCTCGTGTGTTCAAAGCAAGGCGCCGAGCCCCCTTCTCTGGCGGAAGTCAACGCGGCAGGATAAACGCATAAAAAGGGGGATCGGCAATTTGCCGTGGAGGCCCTTGGGCGCGTCGTGGGGGGAACGACTATCGGCCCCCCTTCGGGGGGAGCACGCCCCTCGCGCATCGTCATTGCGAGCGAAGCGCGGCAATCCAGCGTGACGGCCTTCTCCGTCTGGATTGCTTCGCTTCGCTCGCAATGACGGGGGAGTTGTCCGCGATGATGGGGGGCGTTGCGGGGGAACTCCCCCGCAGAGGGGGTAGCGTAAGACCTTAAGCGAAGCGGCGGTCTGGAGCGAGGGGGAGACTTCCCCCCACCTTATTCTTGTGCGTGTTCTCCCCTCGAAGGGGGGCCGAAGGGCTTTCATGCCACAACCCGCCCAAGGGCCTCCACGGCAGGTGGCCTCGCAATGACACCCTCACCTCTTATCCCTTAAATTTGCGTAATTTTGATCGCCTCTCTTATCTTTTATCTGGTTTCCTGCTACCCTTGTCGGGTGAAAAAGCATCGGGCGTTGGTGTATAAGTGTTCTTCCTGCGGGCACGAGGAGCCCAAGTGGTTGGGGCGGTGCCCTGAGTGCGGGGAATGGAACACGTTTACGGAGACCCAGGCCGCGCCAAAAACGGGGATTGGGCCGGGGAAGGAGGCCGTGCAGTCGGTGCCGCTTTCTTCGGTGGATTCGTCGGAGATGGCGCGTATCGGGTCGGGGATGCCGGAACTGGACCGAGTGCTGGGCGGCGGAATCATGAAGCGGGGGACGATTCTCGTGGGCGGGGAGCCGGGGATCGGGAAGTCAACGCTGCTCTTGGAGACGGCGGCTAAGGCGCTCACGAAGGGGCGGGTACTGTATGTGTCGGGGGAGGAATCACCGGGGCAGATCAAGATGCGCGCCGACCGGCTGGGGCTGGACACGGGCCGCATCGAGCTTTTTTGTTCGGGCCGTCTTGAACAGATCGAGGCGACTTTGAACCGTGTCCGCCCGGTGATTGTCATCGTGGATTCGGCGCAGACGCTCTGGACAGAGGAGGCGGGTCTCGTGCCCGGCACCGTGAACCAGATGAAGTACTGCTGCTTCGAGCTGGTCAACTGGGTGAAGGAACACGACGCCGCGCTCTTTCTTGTCGCCCACGTTACGAAGGAGGGAGTCATCTCCGGGCCGAAAATGATTGAACACATGGTGGACACGGTACTCTACTTCGAGCAGACGGCCTCCGATTCGAGCATGGCCGGGGACAGCCGCTTCCTCCGGGCGGCAAAGAACCGCTTCGGCTCGGTGGACGAGATCGGCATCTTCACGATGGGCGAAAACGGCCTTGTCCCGGTGGAAGATCCGTCCCAGTTGTTTCTGGTGAGGCGCGAGGGGGCGCTGCCCGCCGGAGTGGCCGTTGCGGCGGTGCTTGAGGGGACGCGCTCGTTTCTGGTCGAGATTCAGACCCTCACGATTCCGGCAAAGGGGGCGATGAGCCGGGTCTACTCCGACCGCATTGATTCGGGCCGGGTCTCGCGGGTGGCGGCGACGGTGGAGAAGGCGTTGCAACTCCGTCTCTCCGACCAGGATATCTTCGTGAACATCGCGGGCGGCGTCCGTATCAACGAGGTGGGTATCGAACTGGCCCTTGCCGCCGCGCTCTACTCCGCGAGAACCGGCCTCCCCTTGCCATCAAACACCGCCATCACCGGGGAACTCTCCCTCGCCGCCGAAGTCCGCCCGGTACGCCGCCTTGCAAGCCGCGTGAAGACGGCCTCCAGTCTCGGCTTCACCCATTTTGTCGGCCCCGCCGGAGAAGACGGCGCACAAACCGCCGGGGTCAAGACGCTCACCGAGGCGGTGAGGCGGCTCTATCCAAAATGACGACGTTGCGCGTCACGAAAAGGAACCGGCTGGGTGAACAGACGCTCGCTACAGGGTCTGTTTATGGAGAAACCCTATGAGCATTCCACGTTATGGCGCCGCTTTTATCGGTTCTTTGGCCCCGCCGCCCGCCTTGTGCAGAACGCTGTGCGCCGGGGCGGACCTTGTCGTGGCCGCAGATTCGGGGCTGGTAACGGCGGAGGAAGCCGGGGTGAAGCCGGATTGGGTTGTCGGGGACATGGACTCGCTTGCCGATCTGTCGCGCCTTGATCGTTACCCGCCCGAACGGGTGCGCCGCTTTCCCCGCGACAAGGACCTGCTCGATACTGAGATCGCGCTCAATCTGCTCTGGGACGAAGGCTGTACGGACATCGTGCTCATTGGCGGCGGCGGCGGGCGGCTTGACCACCTGCTGGCTCTGCGCGCCTTGTTCGACCGGCCCCGGTGCCCCCGCCGCTGGGTGACGAATACCGAGGACGTTCAAGCCGTGGACGAAGGCGGGACGCTCGCGCTTTGTGTGCCTCTCAACACGCTGGTTTCGGTGCTGCCGGCAGCGTGCGGGCCTTGGAAAGCCTCCAGCGACGGCTTGAAGTGGCCGCTTGACCGGGTGCGGATAGATTCAGGCTGGGTCGGCATCAGTAACATCGCCTCTGCAAAACAGGTCGTGTTCAGAGCCGAACGCGGCCGGTTTCTGGTTTTGCACCCGCACCTGCCGCCACCTGCCGTGGAGGCACTTGGGCGTGTCGTAAGGAGGACGGGCATCGGGCCCCCTACGGGTGCAGAGCACGCACAAGAATAAGGTGGGGGGAAGTCTCCCCCCTCGCTCCGGTCTTGCGCCCTACGCTACCCCCCTCTGCGGGTGGCCCGCCCCCCGCAACGCCCCCCCATCATCGCGGGCAACTCCCCCGCCATTGCGCCCGTCACTCCCCGTCATTGCGAGCGGAGCGTGGCAATCCAGTGGAGAACGCCCCTCGTCTGGATTGCTTCGTCGTTGGCAACTATGTTGCCGCCTTCTCGCAATGACGACGGTTCTCGCGTCATTGCGCCCGTCACCCCCCGTCATTGCGAGCGTAGCGCGGCAATCCAGGGAGAACGCCCCCCGTCTGGACTGCTTCGTCGCTATGGGCAACGCGCGTTAATAATGGAGGCGATCCCGTTTCATTGTTTCTTATCTCCCTTATCTATAGGGGCAGATGCGACGGCCGATGGAATATCAAAAATGGTTTTCAGGCTGTCGTTGATTTGGGCTATATATTGTTTCGGCAGCATGGCAACCAGACGGGTACAAAAAAGTTTATCTACCGTTACGATTTGCGAAAAATTAATTACCGATGTCCGCTTGAGGCCGGAATGTGCCTTTTCGAGCAAAATATTGGGAGGCGCGGCTGCAAGCATCAGGTTGGACGTAATCGCCGCGCAAATAACCGTATTGATGTTGCTTCGGTTGAAATCATCGCCCTGTACTATCAGCACCGGGCGTTTTTTTGCTGGCTCCGACCCACGAGGAGACGGCAGTTCCGCCCACCAGATTTCACCCTTGACCATTACCAGTCTTCCTCGCCAAGGCTGTCATATTGAGCCTGCAAAATATCCTCGTCCATTTTCGCCGGGCACTCCGCATATACCGCGTTGAGCTGTTCGGTGATGCTGCTCTTGTGGTGGTTTTGCGCGAACTCCCGGATTGCCAGTGAACAAAACTCCGGCACGGACACCCGCAATTGGGCGGATTCCCGCTCTGCTACCCGAAAACTTTCGGTATCTAAAACAATCGTTGTTTTCATACAATCAGTATGTCCTGCTTCCGGCAGAAAACGCAAGGGGGCCGCGCCCACGCCGCTCATTTCTCATCTTGCCCCTCATCACAAACGACCTTTTCATACATTCTCCTCTCAATAACATGTTCCATTCGCCCCAGGCGTCACCCCCTGTCATTGCGAGCGTAGCGCGGCAATCCAGGGAGAACGCTCCCCGTCTGGATTGCTTCACCCTTCGGGTTCGCAATGACGATGGTTCTCGCGTCGTTGCGCCCGTCACCCACCCGTCATTGCGAGCGAAGCGAAGCAATCTAGGGAGAACGCTCCCCGTCTGGATTGCTTCGTCGGCAAGCCTCCTCGCAATGACGATGCCCCGTCATTGCGCCCGTTACCACCCGTCATTGCGAGCGTAGCGCGGCAATCCAGGGAGAACGCCCCCTGTCTGGATTGCTTCACCCTTCGGGTTCGCAATGACGATGGTTTCCGCGTTGTTGCGAGGGGGCCCCCGTCATTGCGAGCGTAGCGAAGCAATCCATGCGCTATCCCTGTCTGGATTGCTTCGTCGCTTCGCGGCTCGCAATGACATTCTCCTCTCAATAACAATTGCCGGGGGACAGCCCCCTCGCGGGAACAGTCTTTCTCGTCCCCGAAGGGGACGCCGCCGCCTTTTCAGACAACGCCGTCCCGAAAGAAAGACCCCGCGGGCCTCAGTCGCCCACGGGGACGGGGCCGCCGCCGGCTTCCTTGCTAAACGCGGCTTCCATGCGTTCAAGCGCGTTGAACGTGGCCGCCTTGGGAACGGCGAGTTTTGCCGCGTTGACCGCCTGGTTCACCTCGTTGGAGGCAGCGGACTTGCTGAACTCCATCACGACCCAGAGAACGCCGTTGTCGTCCCGTTCCAACTGCACCGTGCGGGCGCCCCGCAACTCGGCCTTGGAAAGCGTCTGGGTAACGGTCTCCTGAAACGAAACCGACGATTCAGGATCAATCTCGCTGGTCGCCGAGTAGTCGTTCACCATGTTTTTCACGATGGAAGTCAACTGCCGCGCCAGGTCGGCCCGTGCCCGCGTTTCCGCATAGGTCTTGCCCGTGCCCATCCGGGACATATCGTTGCCGATCTTGTAGTTACCGACCCCGATAAGCACGTCCTCGGAAGCGTTGAGGTAGGCGTCGTTCACGAATTTTGGAACCCCGCTCAACCCCGCGCTCATTGAGCCCGATGAAGCCGCCTGAGGCGTCTCGCCCCCCACCACCACAACCGGAACCGGTTTGGTCGCGCACATTGACAGCGCGATAAGCGCCGCCACACTAAAAACGAAAAACTTTTGCATAAGTTTTCTCCTTCGCTGCTCTTGCAGCATTAAAATATCATTACCGGCTTTCGCCGGAAATTTTCCTGATAACGTTTACCGTTTACCCAATTCGTTCATTTGCCCTGTTCAATGCGCCTTGTTCTATTCGTCCCAAAAGGGCGCGCCTCTTATCTCCGCTTCTTTATCATGCTATACTTGCCTTCGCGGAGGCTGTTATGACTTTTGAACAAACCGTTGAAATTCCTGAAACCCAGCGCGTGACCATTGATATTCCACGGGAATTTCCGACCGGCGCGGCGACCATCACCTTTACCCCGAAAGCCGCGTTTTCGGCAGACGAGACCCGGCACCGGGAGACGGTCCGGGACGCTATCGAGCAATGTCGCGGCATAGCAAAAGGTGTCCTGTCAAGCGACGAAATTATTGCGATGCGGCGCAAGGACAAGGCGCTTGAAGAGGCGCAGAAAAACTTGAAAGACGCTATCGAGACGGCCTGCAATCTGGCAAAGAACAGCCGTTTTTCAAGCGAAGCGCTTTTCGAGGAACGGCGCAAAGACCGTGCGCTGGACGAAGCGCAGTTTAGGCGGCTGTTCGAGAAAGGTGGCGAGGCGGATTGAACTACGTCTTTGACGCTTGCGCTCTGATCTCCCTGCTCAAAAAGGAAGCCGCGTTTGACCAAGTTGCCGCTTTGCTTGCTCGCGCCGTTGCCGGGGAAATCACCATCTCGATGAGCATCGTTAATCTGGTGGAAGTCTATTACGGCTTCATCCAGAAATACGGCACGAGAGAAGCCGCTGAACAGGCGGACGCCCTCCCCGTGTTTTGGCTTGCTCAATAGTTTCATATCACGACTCCTTCGCGGAAATCTCCGCACACGGTTATGCCCGCCGACAAAATAGGGTCACCACCTAAAGCGGAAAACACCTTTGTTACTCCAGATAATTTTTCCCGTTTACCAAAATCTTCCATTATTAGTCACTGTTAACCACGAACCTCGACGGGCCTTTGGCCCACAACCCCACGAACAAATGCGCCCGTCATTGCGAGCGAGCCACCCGTCATTGCGAGGAGGCGGCAACTTGCCGTCAGCGACGAAGCAATCCAGAAGGCAACGCGAAACGTTTGTCCGCAATCCCGTCTGGATTGCTTCGTCGGCAAGCCTCCTCGCAATGACGGTGGCCGCCGCCCGCCTTCCCTTACGTCCCCCGTGACAAGCCTAATTGGGGACTGCCTGCCAGTAGCGGCGAAGACTCCCCGTGATACACAACACACGCTAAAAACTACGAGATGCACTCTTTTCATCACAATCTCCTTCGCCGTTCTCCGGCATTACAATTTTCACCGGCAGACACCGCACCATCTGCCGGTTTTTCCCTTGTTACAGCGAGTATTGATACCCCGCCATGATGTTCAGCGAACGCCGCGTGTTGGCTTTTACGTCCTTCTTTCCACCAATCTTCTCGGCCACAATCGGGTTAAAGTCGTTCACAAACATAACCGAGAGAATGATGCTCCCCGGCCCCAGTTTATATCCGCCGCTCAGGCCCATCGTAAGGCCGAATGTGGCGTTGCTGG
>JAISZQ010000372.1 GCA_031269165.1 Spirochaetaceae bacterium | reverse complement strand
ACAATAAACTGCTTTATTCGGCCCTTGTGCTATTGGTATTTCTCTTTATTTATTACGTCATATCACGTGTAATAACCAATGAAATAGGTTATGAATTGGTGTTTGTATTTATTTCGTTTGCTGTTCTTTTTTTCTTGTATAAAGACATCTTTTTTGTTCAGAAAATGAGTAGCATTACTCGATATCTATCGAGTAATGTTTTACAATACAGCCATAGTGCTATGACTCTAATATCATATCTTTTGCTTATGAATGTCAAATTCAATAAGGGCAATCGGTCTTTTAGGATTCTTTCGTCTGTGCTATTACTTTCTATCTTAATCAGCGTTATAAGTATTTTTATACAAAATATAGACATGACAAGCGCAAAGGGAAAAATTTCTACCGTAGTTATTTGCGCATGCTATCTGTATCTTCTTATAACCAATTTATCAGAACAATTAAACGCACCAAAAAAGATTATCGGTATGATTGTCTTTGCTCTTGTAATAACCTCGCTGTTTATATCTAATATCGCAAAAACAATTTATATTTCCAAAGAAAAACTTGATGTTATAGGATTTGTGGTTGGCATGGTATTTGTTGTTATAATCGGATTTTGCTATATTGTGGAACATAAAAAAATCAGAAGCGCAAAGGGAATAACAAAACTCGAAGCATTTATCGATGAATCAATGGTGGTGAATTTACAAGGAAAGACTGGTCCGTTTATCCATGTATTATTGATAACTATGATTGCCTTTGGACTTTTTTCAAAGTTATCGTTGTTTTCTGAAATTATAGGTATATTGGCAAGTATATTTGGACCGAAGATTCTGGAAATGTTAAACGATGGCAGTTTATTCGGAAAAATCGCCGGCATCAAGAAAAGCGGTTAAAATCTATATTGAGTGAGGTTGTTTCAAAACCACAAGGTTGGGAAGGCACGCAAAGTGTACCCTGCAAGTTTTAAAAAACGCCGTTTCGCAAGGCTTTAGTCAGTTTCTCCATCCCCCGTAGGGGGACAGCGTGCCATTCCCCGTTACGTCGCGCCCAAGGAACGCCCCCACGGGGCCTACACGGTAATCGCGTCCGCCGCGTTCCACCCGGCTTCGATCGCCCGGACATTATCGGGAATAAACTTATGCTTCTCAGGCGGGAAGAACTTCGTCAAGATGGCCTCGATGTTTTTCAGCATGAACGCCCCGGTCAGCCGGGCCATCGCCCCCAGCGCCACCATGTTCGCAAAACGGACGTTGCCCACCCTCAGCGCGATACCCTGAAGGTCGAGCATCACGACACGAATGTCCTTCCGCTGGGGCGCCTCCTTCACCAGTGACGAGTTGACCAGCAGAATGCCGCCTTCTTTCAGCGACCGCTCGCCAAGTGCCAGAGACGCGCCATCCATCACCAGCGCGGAATCGGGACACGTCACCAGCGGACTCGCAATCTCCTCGTCCGACACGACCACCCCCGCCTGCGAATGCCCCCCACGCTTTTCCGCGCCGTAAGACGGAAAAAACGACACCTTTTTCCCCTGCCGCATCGCAAGATACGCCCAAATTTGCCCCAGCGACACAATCCCCTGCCCGCCAAACCCCGCAAAAAACGACTTAATTGTCATAAAAACTCCTTATAATCCAAACTGTTCTCGTGTTTCTCTTTGTAAAACATAAGGTGGGGGAAGCCTCCCCCTCGCTCCAGACTTGCTCCGGTCGGCAATGCCTCCCTCCGCAATTCTTACGCTACCCCCTCTCCTAGGGGCTCCGCCCCTAAAACCCCGCTGGAGGGACGAGTCCCTCCAGACCTCCCGCAATGGGCCCTAGGGAAGCCCCTGCGGGGCCTTTTATTTCGCCCAACGGAAAGACTGCCGTCATGGTTGTTTCGAGCCAGTCGCATGACGCGCCGGGATCAAGGCCCCAGTTGGTCGGGCAGGGCGCAAGGATCTCCACGATCGTCGAACCCTCGCCGGCCATCTGGTAGTCAAACGCCCGTCTGATGAATCGGCGGGTTTGCCGTACTCCGGCGGCGTTTGACACCGAACCCCGCGCGATATAGCGCGTCCCCTCAAGTCCGGCGAGCAGTTCCGCCACCCGGATCGGGTAACCCATCCCCGCTTCGCCGGGATCACGGCCCAGCGGCGCGGTAGCCGCCTTCTGCCCCACCAGCGTCGTCGGGGCCATCTGGCCGCCGGTCATGCCGTAGATCGCGTTGTTCACGAAGATCGTCGTAAACTTTTCGCCCCGGTTTGCCGCGTGAATCATCTCCGCCGTGCCGATCGCCGCCATGTCGCCGTCCCCCTGATAGCAGATCACGAGGTGGTCGGGCAACACCCGCTTTATCCCCGTCGCCGCCGCCGGGGTGCGGCCGTGGGCGGGTTGCACCGAGTCGAAGTCAAAATACAAGTCGGCCCAGATCGCGCACCCCACCGGGTTCGTGATGATCGCCCTATCCTGCAAGCCCATCTCGTCAATAACCTCGCTCACCAGCCGGTGAATCACCCCATGCCCGCACCCCGCACAGTACTTCGTTTCAACCGCCTTGAGACTGCGGGGCGGCGCATACTTCACTCGATAGCCTTCCATCACCCCGCGATCTCCTTCATCTTTGCAAAGACCTCCGTCTCGGACGGAATCACGCCCCCTGAATGGGCCAGAAGATGCACCGGCGACAGCGCCTGCCCCCGATACACCCCGTCAAGCACGGCAAGTTTCACGTCATCGACCAACTGCCCCTCGCTCATCTCCACGGTGAGGATCGGCGCACCGCACGCATAATCGACCAACGCCCGCTTCGGGAAGGGCCAGAGCGTGATGGGCCTAAAGAGGGCGGCGTTCAGCCCGTTTTCGCGGGCAATCTGAAGCGCGCTCATACAGATACGGGCGCTCGTCCCGTAGGCAACCAGCACGATGTCCGGCTTCGCATGAGCGTCCGCACCCGCGGCTATCTCATAGCGCGTCTCGTTTTCTTCTATTATGCGGTATCGCGCAAAACGCGCCTGATTCTTGGCTTGGAGCGTTTCCGGCACGAGGTGGATCGAAGTGATATGCCGATAGTCGCGCCCGGCGGCGTTTCCCACACACCAATCACGGGCGGGCAACGCGGCAGGGGCTATCGCTTCGGGAAGCACCACGCCCTCCATCATCTGGCCGAGCAACCCGTCGGCAAGGAGCAACGCGGGCATCCGGTAGCGGTCGGCAAGGTCAAAGGCAAGCATCGTGAGGTCGGCGCATTCCTGCACGCTCTTTGGCGCCAGCACGATACAGCGGTAATCGCCGTGGCCGCCGCCCCGCGTTGACTGGAAATAGTCGCTCTGAGCCGGCGCGATCCCGCCCAGCCCCGGCCCCGCCCGCATCACGTTCACCACGACGAGGGGAATGTCCGCGCCCGCCGCATAGGAGATGCCCTCCTGCTTGAGGCTGATACCGGGACTGGACGAACTCGTCATCGCCCGCGCCCCGGCCGAGGACGCGCCGTAGACCATGTTCACCGCCGCCGTCTCGCTCTCCGCCTGGACAAAAACGCCCCCGTGCTCCGGCATGAACTTCGCCATATACGCGATCAACTCGTTCTGCGGCGTGATCGGATAGCCGAAGTAGGCGCGGCACCCGGCGCGAAGGGCAGCCTCGGCAATCGCCTCGTTCCCCTTCATTAACACGGGCTCAAACATCGGTTCGTTGCTCATGCCGCCGCCTTTTCGTACACGGTGATACAGCAGTCGGGACAGACTTCGTAACACATCCCGCACGCGATACAGCCCGCGCCCGCTACCTCAACCGGAAAGACCCCGCCCGCATTGGCCGCGCCGCTCCGGGCGATAACCCCTTTGGGACAGGCCCGGACGCACAGATAACAGCCCTTGCACAACTCACGCTCAATGATGATTTTCCCTTTCTTAGCCATCAGTTGTTTAGATGAATAATCGCGAAAAAGGTTGCAGGGCGTGCGGTGCGCGACATGAACCGCGTGAGCCCGCGCTTTATCTTGCAACTGCTTGGGAAACGCGCTCTGTTTTAGGGGGACGGCGTGAGACGGCGTGAGACGGCGTGAGCGCGTCGGGTTGCGGGCGCAAACCCTACGAGTTTGCGACACCCTGCTTCTGGCATTTCGGGCGGGCTCGCTTTCCGAAACTCCACACCTTGATCCCGCTGGGATTCGGGGGCGGGGCATCCTTGATGCCTTCGGGGTCTGGCCTACAACCCTCAACATCCTGTTTCGGGTTTCCGGCCGGGGCGTACTCGGTAATGCGTCCATCCATGGACGCTGAGCAAACCGCTGCTTGCGCTTATCGGGTTTGCTTAAGGTACGCCCACCAAACCCACGTTTGCGTGGGTCACCATGCACCGCATGGTTTTGTCCCCGTTGAAGGGGGTAGCGGAGGGCGGCTCAAGTTTTGAGCTTAGCCCGTAGCGAGGGGGAAGGCGTTCCACTGTCAACAACTTAAGCCAATGGAATATAAGAGTGGTCAACGGATCACACAGATTTTTAGTTTTTTTGTCCGCGAATGTACGCGAATACGCGCTGATGGGTATGTATTATTCGTATTTATTCGCGCCATTCGCGGACCAAAATCCTTAAGTTGTTGACAATGGAAGGCGTTCCCCCTTTTGATGAGATATGGTAGACAATACCGGAGTGCCGTGGTAGAATGCCGACAAAAGGCGCGTGAACGGCATCGTTCGCGTTCAGCCGGACGGAAGCGGCAAAAGGCCGCTTGTATACGTTCGCTTTTATAAAGGAGGATTTCTATGAGTAAAATTATGCCCGAGGATACGTTGCCCCTCGGCAAGACGGTCGCGTTTTCGTTTCAGCAGTTGTTTGCCTGTTTCGGCGCGACCATTCTGGTACCGATTATTGTCGGGTTGCCGCCCTATGTTGCGCTGTTTTCGGCGGGGGTCGGCACGCTCATCTACTTGGTGTGCACGCGCTTCAAGGTGCCGATGTTTCTCGGTTCGAGTTTCGCGTTCATTGCGCCGCTCGCATCGGTGTCTGCCGCATCGGGGTGGAATGCGGTCGCGGGCGGTATCATCGTGGCCGGGCTGTTCTATGCCCTGATTGCCCTCGTTATCTCCCGTACCGGAATCCGGTGGATAAGCGTCCTTTTCCCGCCCGTCGTCATCGGCTCGGTCATCATCACCATCGGCATCGGTCTCTCGGCAACGGCGGTTCAGCAAGCGACCCTGATCAACGGCGAGTATTCGCTCAAGGCGCTCTTGATTGCGATGGTGACGCTGTTTTCAATCGCCCTCTTCAGCATCAAGGGCAAGGGTTTTATCAAGGCAATCCCGATCATTCTCGGCATCGTCTCGGGGTATGTCTTTACCGTCATCGTCGGCCTCGTTACGCGGGAACCGCTGATCGACTTTTCCACGATAACGGCAAACGGCCTCTTCACGATTCCGTTTGGCCCGGCCGCCTTCAAACCCACGTTTGAAACCGGCGCGATCATCACTTTTATCGTCGTGTCGCTTGCCACCCTCATCGAGCATCTGGGCGACCTCTTCACCATCTCAGGCATCGTGGGCCGCGATTTCTACCAAGACCCCGGCCCGTCGAAGACCATTCTCGGCGACGGCCTCGCCACCGCCGCTGCCGGACTGTTCGGTTCCGTTCCCAACGTGAGTTACGGCGAATGTTCGGCGACCCAAGCATTAAGCCACGTCCACTCGGTCCGCGTGATTGCGGGCGCGGCTATCATCGCCATCATTCTGTCGTTCATCGCCCCCGTCTCCGGCCTCATCAACACCATCCCCGGCCCCGTCTTGGGCGGCGCGTGTCTCATCCTCTACGGTCTCATCGCCTCGTCGGGACTACGCAACATCGTGAAAGCCGGTGTGGACTACGACGACAGCCGCAACCTCATCATCTCGTCCGCCATTCTCACGTCCGGCATCGGCGGTTGCGCGCTCACCTTCGCCCTTCCCGGCGGCCAAATATTTTCCATTGCAGGCATGGCCTTCGGCACCGCGCTTGGTGTCGTGCTGAACCTCATACTGCCGAAAGAATAGAAGAAGGAGCCTGTTTCAAAGCGTTAAGAATGTTTGTCCGCTTATTATGATAACTTGTCGAAGGGTTGGTAGCCACACCGCGTACAGGCAAGCATAACGTCTTTCAGGCATAAACATTTAGGGCGGCAATGCCACCTGTAGGCGGTGTGCTACCGACTGGGAATGACAGTACCGCGTAGCACGTCTCTGGACGGGGACTGTTTAGAGAGCGTGTCGATATGCCGGGTAAACACCACCTACAGGCGGCTGTGCTACCGGCGCAACGTGCTGTCTCAAAGTAGCGTATTACCGCAGACAGGTACTGACTAGGGTAGCAATGCCGCCTTACGGTGGCGTTCACCCGGCTGGAACGACAATACCGAATAGCACGCCTCCTTTGGGCGGGTACCGTTTAGTGAACAACAATCGGCGGGGAAAGCCGCACCAAACAGCACGCCTCTTGGAGCGGGTACTGTTTAGGAAGCGGTTGCCAAGCAGGGGAGCCACGCCAAGCGGCACGCCTCTTGGAGCGGGTACTGTTTAGGAAGCGATTGCCAAGCGGGAGAGCCACACCAAGCAGCACGCTTCTTGGGGCGGGTACTGTTTAGGAAGAGGTTGCCAAGCGGGAGAGCCACACCAAGCAGCACGCCTCTTTGGGCGGGTACCGTTTAGCAAGCAACAACCAACGGAGATAACAACACCGCAGAGCACGCCTCTTGGGACGGATGCCGTTTAGAAATCGGTTGTCGATAGGGAGAGCAACACCACAGAGCACGCCTCTTGGAGCGGGTACTGTTTAGCGGGCGGATGGCGGTGGGGATTGCCACGCCAAACAGCACGCCTCTTGGAGTGGGTGCCGTTTAGCGAGCAGATGGCGGTGGGGATAGCCGCGCCAAGCAGCACGCCTCTTGGGGCGGATGCCGTTTAGAAATCGGTTGCCGACGGGGATAGCCGCGCCGCATAACACGCCTCTTGGAGGCGGGTGCCGTTTAGGAAGCGATTGCCGATGGGGAGAGCCACACCACAGAGCACGCCTCTGAACGGGTAGTGTTGAGCAAGCGGCACCCAACGGAGAAGCACCACCGCCAAGCACGCCTCCTTTGGGCGGGTACTGTTGAGCGAGCGGCAAGCAACGGGGATAACACCATCGCCGAGCACGCCTCCTTTGGACGGGTAGTGCTGAGCGAGCGGCAAGCAACGGGGATAACCCCACCGCCGAGCACGCCTTTTGGGCGGGTACTGTTGAGCGAGCGGCAAGCAACGGGGATAACCCCACCGCCGAGCACGCCTCCTTTGGGCGGGTAGTGTTGAGCAAGCGGCGACCAACGGAGATAACACCCCCGCCGAGCACGCCTCCTTTGGGCCTAACCTTGACCCACAGAATCATGCGAGGAACTCCCGGTAAGCCAGCAAGATATATAACTTCATCAGTCCTATCCATACCGTCTTCACCCCGGGTGGCCCGTCACTGGGCGCCCGTTT
>JAISZQ010000371.1 GCA_031269165.1 Spirochaetaceae bacterium | reverse complement strand
GTAAAGTGAGACAAGCCTCCGGTCAGGAGGACAGTCAGGCCGAAGCGGTCTGATTTCGGCCAGGTTTTAGTTTTGAGGAACCAGCCCCTTTTCGGCTAGATTAATTTTGAGGCAATGCGCGCTATTGACAATCCGTACAATCGTTGGTATCATTCCAGCGGTTTAAAAATCCATGTGGGCTTGTAACGGGTTTTGGGAGGGGCGTCTGAAACACATTTTCTTTGCCGTGCTTTTTTGGTATGCGCTTGGGTTTTCCTTCACACAAGAGGTGCCGGACGGTGTGCCAGGCGAGGACGTGGCATCGGTTGAGGACACGGAATCTGTAGCCGCCGCGCCGGACAGAGAATCGGAGTCGGTGTTTGTGTTTGGCGAGGCCGTTCCCGACACCGATTTGAGTGCGGGGCCTTCGGTGTTTGCGTTGCTCCGTGTGATACTCGTCTTGGGGCTTGTTGCCATCGCGATCTATGGACTCGTTTTCTTCCTTAAAAAACAGAGCGGAGCCCGCATCAGGGACGACCCGTATCTCAAAGTCCTTGCCCGTACCGCCGTTACGCCGAAAGCCGCCGCCGTCGTCATCTCCGTGGGGGATAAAGCGTGGCTCGCGGGCGTTACCGACGAGCAGGTCTCGCTGATAACGGAGATCACCGACAAAGAAGTCGTCGACGCGATGCTGCTTGATGCGGCAAACCGCGAGATCGCCGCCCAGTCCCGACGGCTCGATTTTCGCGCGCTACTGGCAAGATTGTCGGGCGGTTTTGCCCGGTCCCGGCCCGATGCCGCGCAGCCTCCCGCCGCAAGCGGTATTCGCGCTCAGGCCGACCGCTTGGGGAGGCTTTGATGCGGGTGCGCCTGATCATCGCGCTCTTTTTCCTCGCGCCTTTTGCCCTTTCCGCGCAGGATAATTTTCCGTCCCAGTCAACCACGGGGACGGTGGCCATCCCCGCGCCGCTTCCCTCGCCCGTTATCCCGTTTATCGATTTCTCCGTGCGGAATCCGGAGTCGGGCCGTGAGGTGGCCTTTTCCGTCCAGTTGCTCCTCCTCCTCACCGTGCTGTCGCTCGCCCCGTCCATCATCATCCTGATGACAAGTTTTCTCCGCATCTCCATCGTGCTGGACTTCATCAAACGGGCCTTGTCGCTCCAGCAAGTACCGCCCAACTCGGTGCTCATGGGCATCGCGCTCTTCCTCACCCTCTTCATCATGTGGCCGACCTTCGAGACAATCTATACCAACTCGGTACGCCCCCTTACCGACGGAGAAATCTCTGTGGAAGAGGCCTACCGCGAAGCCGAAACGCCGCTTCGCATCTTCATGTTCAACCAAATGCGGACAAAACCACAGAACATCGAGCTTTTCATGTCGATGCGCGGCCTCCCGCGACCCAACTCCCTTGCCGACATCCCGACCTACGTGCTGATCCCCGCCTTCATCCTCAACGAACTCACCGTCGCGTTCAAAATCGGCATATTGCTCTACATTCCGTTCATCGTCATAGACATGGTGGTCGCCAGCGCGCTAATGTCGATGGGCATGATCATGCTCCCCCCCGTGATGATCTCGATGCCGTTCAAACTGATCCTGTTTGTCCTCGTTGACGGCTGGGGACTGCTCACCGACCAACTCATGAGGAGTTTTGTATGAACGAGGCGTTTTATACTGCTTCAGATGGGTATTTTAGGGGGAAGTCTCCCCCTTCGCTACGGCCCTGCGGTCCTCCGCTATCCCCCTCTGCGGGGGTCAGCCCCCCGCAACGCCCCCGATCCTCGGCGGGAATTTTTGTGAAACTTTGCCGAATGATATTTTCATGCCAAAAGCAGCATATATGAGGAGTTTTGTATGAGTATCGGAGAAATCGTAACCTTGCTTCGCGGCGGAATCTTGCAGGTGCTCTACCTTGCCGGGCCGATGGTGCTCGGCGCGTTAGGTGTGGGCCTTCTTGTCGCCATCATCCAGGCGACCACCTCGATTCAGGAGCAGACCCTCACCTTCGTCCCCAAAGTCCTCGTCATTCTCGGCGTACTCTTTTTCTTCGGGGCTGCGATGTTCTCAACCCTGGGCAACTATACCGAACAACTTTTTCGCATGATACCGTACATGGCGCAGTAAAGAGAGAGCAACACCCCGTCATTGCGAACCCGCGGCAACACAGTTGCCGTTGGTGAAGCAATCCAGACGAGGGGCGTTCTCCCTCTGGATTGCTTCGCTCCACTCGCAATGACGGACGGGGGCAGGTGCCGTTTAACGGACGGCTGCCGATAGGGATTGCCACACCACATAGGACGCCTTTTGGGACGGGTACTGTTTAGAAATCGGCCCCACGTCATTGCGAACCCGCAGGGTGAAGCAATCCAGCGGGCGACTTCCCTTATCCCCCGTTTCTCTTTATCATGGAAGTTGCGGACCTGGGGCCTTAAGTCCATAAAGTGTCTCCATTATGGACAAACTCTCTTTATTATGATAACTTGTCGGCAGACGGGTAGCGCCCATAAGGAGCAACGCTACCGACAGTCAGGCGGCCTTTCGTGATGCCCGGCTTTCCATCACGGTGACGGCTGAATAGTCAAAAAATTTCAAAATTTTTCACAAAAACACGCCTTTTTTCGCTGTTTCCTGTTGCCTTTTTTTTCACCGTTTGTTATAGTGTTGTTAACGACCGGTCATTAACAGACACGGCCGGACAAGGTTAATGGGCGATGACAAAAATGACGAAAGAAGATATTGTCGGCGCGGCGTTCCGGGTGTGGGGCGAGGCACTGTTTCAAAAGATAAGCCTCTCGGACGTGGCGGCGGCGCTTGGGTGTACGAAACCCGCGCTGTATCGGCATTTTAGGAGCAAGGATGCGTTGCTGGACGCGATGTACGTGTCCTTTTTTGATCGGTTCGCCGGATTTCTCGCAGATTGCTTTGACGGGTCGAGATTTGACTCTGCGGATAATGGAGATAATGCGGATGCCGCGGACGCTGCGCTTCTCAAGTTCGCCACCGCGCTGGGGGAGTTTTTCGCCAGGAATAAAGGCGAGTTTCTCTTTCTGCTGGTGAAAGTGTACGGGTCCCCAGAAAACGAGCGGCGGCTGAGCCTCCAGCTTGCGGAACGCGGCGTTGATCTGGGGCGGTTTTTTGCCTCAGGGGGAGAAGGGAAGGCAGGGGGGGGGGGTCATAATACGCAACAGACACATCCCGCACATCCATCAATGGTTCAAATGGTGATGGGCGCAGTCATATTCCTTGTGTCGCAGGAACACTTTCGGGCCGGGCCGGGGTGGCACGAGGGGCGAGGCGGGGGTCTCGCGGGAGAAAGCGCCATCGACATACCGATTTTTTTACGCGGTTTGCGGGAAAAGATTGGGCATGGTTTGGGGTTTATAAGAGAGCGGGTTGAAAAAGTTGATTTTGAGCGGCTGGAGAAAGCGGTGTCGTTTGATGTTGCGTTTGATTCGGGGATAAACGAGATGCATCTGAAACTCCTCACGGCGGTTGGCGAGGTGCTTGCCGAGACGGGGCCGTTTGAGGCGTCGATGGAGATGTTTGCGCGGAAGTCGGGGCTGTCGAAGTCGAGCCTCTATTCGCACTTTGAAAACCGCGAGGATATGATTCTGTCGCTGTTTACGAACGAGTTCAAGCGAATCACGAGCATCGCGGCGTACAACAAGGCGAAGTCGGATGTGCCGGAGGAGCGTTTTTACCTGACGCTGATCGCCATTGCGGGCTATCTGAGCAAGCACACGATGATCCTTCGGGCGATTGACAAGGCGCGGACGCGGCACAAGGAGCCGCATCCCAAGGACCACCGCATGGATAAAGAGTCGCTGTTCAAGATGACGGAGGATATTTTTACGGGGATATGCGTTCCCACAGCGAACGGCGAGATGACTTTCGCCAAGAAAGACGCGGACTATGTGCTGTTCATGTTGGTCAACGCGCTGATGTTCCGCCCGGGCGGCATCGATTATGAGGATGTCGGCAACGAGAGTATGCGGATACTGTTCCGGTTTCTGTGCTTAGGGGTGGAGACAGATAAAAGATAAGAAGTAAGGGTCCGCGAATTGACGCTAATATTAGCGAATTATTCGCGAAAATTCGCGGATAAAGAAACTTATTTGATATAATAGGAGATTGTATGAGAAAGAGGCTTTTGTTAATGGGGATAGGCTCAGTCTTCGCGGTCGCCGGTCTTTTTGCCGAGGTTCGGAAAATTCCGGTGGACGAGGCGGTGAAGATGGCTATTGAAAGCAACCTATCGCTCGAATCGGCTCGTATTTCGCTTGATACGAAGAAGCGGAAAAACGATTTGAAGTGGAACCAGTTCATTCCCACGTTGAGCGCGTCCGGCTCTCTGGTGCGGGATAACGAGGCGGCAACCGGGACGAGTTTCGGGCCGGATCCTTCCTCGCCGTTTGGGTTTGGGCTGGTCACGTATGAGGCGCCGCAATGGCACGTCGCGGGGAATTTTTCCGCTTCGATTACCATTGTGACGGCACTTTTTGAGGGGCTGAAGAACTACCGGCTGGACTATGAGGCGGGGGTGCTCTCCTACGAAAAGGCGAAGGCGCAGATGGAACGCGACCTCCGAAAACTCTACCACAACATCCTGCTCGCCGAGGAAAACCTTAGGCTCCAGCAGGAAAAGTATGCGGCGGCGGAACGGCAGGAGACGCAGGCCCAGGCCAACTACCGGGCGGGTCTCGCGCCGGAATTGCAATTCCTTCAAGCGCAGGTGGCAAGGGTAAATATGAAGCCGCAGATTGACGAGGCGGAAAACAACGTGCGCCTCGTGAAGGCAAACTTCGCGTTTACCATCGGGTTGCCCTACGATGCGGAGATCGGGCTGGTACCGCTGGACGGCGAGTTTCAACCCGTCTCGCTTGAGGTTGCGCGGCTCATCGCGGATGCTTCGCGGAACAAGCCGGACATCCTAGAGTTGCGGCAGACCCTGCTCGTGGCGGAAAGCGGGCGGAAGGCGCAAGCCTTGCAAGCGTGGACGCCGTATCTCAACCTGAACTGGGGTATGCAAAGGACCTTTACCGGAGACCCGTGGAAAGACAGTTGGGGAGAGAGCGACCTCTGGAGCAAGTCGGGCTCGTTTACCGTCACGCTGGGCATGACGTTTAACGGCCTTGTCCCGTGGTTCAAAGAAGGACAGGCCATCAAGGACATGGACAACCAGATTGCCGGGCTCAACGTGAACCTCGCCCAGTTGATACGCGGCACGGAGATTGAGGTGTACAACACCTGTCTTACGCTGGCAAAGACCGAGGCGAGCGTCGAGGCGATGCGGCAGAATGTCGATTTGGCGGAACGGAGTTACCGTTCGACGGAGACCGCCTACCAGAACGGCCTCCAGACCCTGCTTGAAGTGCAGAGCGCGGCTAACCAGTTACAGGAAGCGCGGCTCGGCGTGATGTCGCAGACGGTAAGTTACCTCAACGGGCTGATAGATTTGGAATACGCGCTCGGCGTGCCTTTCGGGACGCTGGGAAAATAAAGGAGTAAGGCTATGACCATAAAGACAAACATAGACAAAGACGTGGTGAGGACGGCCCTCTTGGGTTTAATCCTTATCGTAATCGGGGTGTTGTTTGGCGGATGTGACCGCCTCGCGGCTATGCGGAACAAGGGGGCAGCCCCCGCCGCCGTGCCTGAAGTGCCGGTCTTCGCGGTGAACGCCGTGCGGGCGGAGGAGGGGCCGATTGCCGACTACCTCGCCCTCGCCGGGGACATCGTGGCGGGCAGCACCGTGGACGCTTATTCGGACGCGGCGGGCAAAGTGACCCGCCTCTATACCGGCGTGGGTAGCCGCGTGGCGCGGGGCGACCCTCTCGCCGCCATCGACCCGTCTCGGCCGGGCATGACCTATGTGGCAAACATCGCCCGCAGCCCCATCGCGGGAACCATCGTCGCCCTGCCCGCCCAGATGGGCATGACGGTAAGCCAGGCGACACCGATAGCGCGGATCGCCGGGGGCAGCGCGTTGGAGATCAAACTCAACGTGGCTGAACGCTTCATCTCCCGCATCGCCCTCTCGCTTCCCTGCGTCATCACCCTTGACGCCTGGCCGGGCGAAGAGTTTCGCGGCAGCGTAAGCGAGATAAGCCCCACCGTCGACCCGGCTTCCCGCACGATGGAAATCAAGGTCAACGTTGAAAACCAGGGCTCCCGCCTCAAATCCGGGATGTTCGCCAAGGTACGCATCATCACCGAACGGAAACAGGGCGTGGTCAAGGTCCCGGAAAGCGCGCGCATCGAGCGTTTCGGCGAAACCTACGTCTACGTGGTGGAAACCGACCCCGCCGACCCCGCTTTCCGCATCGCGGTAAAACGCCCCATCAAGAGCGGCCTCCTCGTGGATGGCGTTCTCGAAGTGCCGGAGGGCCTTGAACCGGACGAGGAGGTGGTCGTCAAAGGCCAATCCCTCTTGGAAGACGGCGCGCGGGTGAACGTTATTCAGTGAGCCCCTTAGAGTCTGTTCAAAAACCCTGCGAGACGCAAGCCTCCGCTGTGATTCGGTCGTGGGCGTCGCAGACTACGTCTGCTTCTGGAGTTTTAGGCGGGGTTTCACCCTGGCCAGGGGAGGGTGTCTCCCCTGGCCAGGGAAGGGTGTCCCACGTGGCCAGGTGGGGATGTCCCACGTGGCCAGGTGAGAGTGTCCCACGTGGCCGGGTGAGGGTGTCCCACGTGGCCGGGTGAGGGTGTCCCACGTGGCCAGGTGGGGGTGTCCCACGTGGCCAGGTGAGGGTGTCCCACGTGGCCTGGTGAGTGTGTCCCACGTGGCCAGGTGGGGATGTCCCACGTGGCCAGGTGGGGTTGTCTCACCTGGCCAGGTGAGGGTGT
>JAISZQ010000368.1 GCA_031269165.1 Spirochaetaceae bacterium | reverse complement strand
GTAAAGTGAGACAAGCCTCCGGTCAGGAGGACAGTCAGGCCGAAGCGGTCTGATTTCGGCCAGGTTTTAGTTTTGAGGAACCAGCCCCTTTTCGGCTAGATTAATTTTGAGGCAATGCGGCCCTTTGCATTTTACCGCCGGTTCTGTTATACTGTGCGTGATCATATTCAGATCATATTCATAGGAGGAGTTCAATTATGAAGAAAATCGCAGTATGTGCTTTCGTGTTCTTGGCGGCTATGGTAGCTTTGACGGGATGCGCGAAGGATTCGGGCAAGGGGAGCGTGTATATCCTGCAATTTAAGCCGGAGATCGCAAGCCAGTGGGAACAGGCCGGCAAACAGTACACGGCGGCAACCGGCGTTCAGGTGAAGGTGGTAACGGCAGCAAGCGGCACCTACGAGCAGACCTTGCGGGCAGAGATTTCCAAGTCCGCGCCGCCGACGCTCTTTCAGGTGAACGGCCCGGTCGGGTATCAGAACTGGAAGGATTACACCCTCGATCTGAAGGGCACGGCGTGGTATAGCTGGCTTTCCGACAAGAGTCTTGCCATCACAGGTGACGACGGCGGGGTGTACGCCATTCCCTACACGGTCGAGGCCTACGGCATTATTTACAACGACGCGATTCTGCGCCGCTACTTTGCGCTTCCCGGCAAGGCGGTGGGTATTTCAAGCGCGGCGGAGATTACCAGTTTTGCCGTGCTGAAGGCGGTTGCCGAGGACATTCAGAAAAACAAGGCCGCCCTCGGCGTGAGCGGCGCGTTTGCGTCAACGTCATTTGCGCCCGGCGAGGACTGGCGGTGGCAGACGCACCTGCTTGATGTGCCGCTCTATTTCGAGTATCGCGACAAGAACGCGACCAGTCTCGCGGCGATTGATTTTACCTACGCGCCGAATTACAAGAATATTTTCGATTTGTACATCAACTACGCCGCATCGGAGAAACCGCTCTTGGGCAACGTAACGGTCGATATGTCGATGGCCGAATTCGCGCTGGGCAAAGCGGTCTTTGTGCAGAACGGCTACTGGGCGTGGGGGCAGATTTCGAGTACGCAGGGGAATGTCGTACAGGCTGAGGACGTAAAGTTCCTTCCCATCTACATTGGCGCTCCCGGCGAAGAACAGCAGGGGATCAATATCGGGACGGAAGCGTACTGGTCAATAAACAGCCGCGCCTCCAAGGCGAATCAGGACGCGACGATAGCGTTTGTCGAATGGCTTTTCAATACGCCGGAAGGGAAGGCGCTTGCCATCGGGCAGTTTGACTACAGCGTGCCGCTTTCCACATTCACCGAGGCGGACCGGGCCAATGTGACCAATCCGCTGACCAGGGAGATGTTCCGGTATCTTGCGAACGGCAGCCTCACGTCGGTTTCGTGGGTTCCACAGAACGATATTCCCGGCCAGGACTTCAAGAACGAGCTGGGCGCGAATCTGTATCAGTACGCGCTGGGCACCAAGGCGTGGGACGCGCTTGTCGCGGAAGCCAAAGCAAGCTGGGCGTCTGAAGCGGGCGCGCTTGGCCGCAAATAGCGGATAAACGCACGGGGCGCGAACGGATACTAATGAAAACCAAAGGAAACCGCAAATAACGCAGATAAAGATCACTGGTTGCACGGATTTTTACTTTAAAATCGCGTCTTATCTGTGAAATCCGCGCTTCTCTGTGTAATTTGTGGTTCCTTGTGGTTAAAATTTTCAGGTTATCTGTGCGTAAATGAGGAGATGTTCCCCGTAACTTATATGAAGGAAAAGAGTATGAAAAAAAGGAAAAGAGTATGGAAAAAGCGTTGAAAAAGTATTTTCTGTTTTTTGTCGGGCCGACGTTGCTTGCCTTTCTCGTCGCGTTTGTCGTGCCCTTCTTTTATGGCGTGTATCTTTCTTTTGGCAGTTTTAGGACGGTGACCGATGTGCAGTGGGTGGGATTTGCGAACTATGCGCGGGCTTTCGCAAGCCCCGATTTTCTAAACGCGCTGCGTTTTTCGGCGCTCTTTACCGTGGTGTCCGTCCTCGTCATCAACACGGTGGCTTTCGCGCTGGCGCTGCTTCTGACACGGGGCTTTAAGGGGACAAACGTCTACCGGACGATTATCTTTATGCCGAACCTTATCGGCGGCATTGTCCTGGGGTATATCTGGCAGTTTATCATTAACGGCGTTCTTACGAAGTTCGGCGTTACCATCACGGTTGACCCGAAATACGGCTTTTGGGGCCTCGTTATCCTCTACACGTGGCAGTATGCCGGGTACATGATGGTCATCTTTATCGCCGGTATTCAGAACATTCCCGATGACATCATGGAAGCGGCAAAGATAGACGGCGCGGGTCCGCTGACCACGCTTGGCAAGATTACCATTCCGCTTGTCATGCCCTCAATCACCATCACGATGTTTATGACGATTGCCAATTCGTTCAAGATGTTCGATCAGAACCTCGCGCTCACGGCGGGCGGACCGGGCAAAACGACCGTGATGGTCGCCCTCGACATTTACACCACGTTCTACAACCGCTTCGGACAGGAGGGCGTCGGCCAGGCAAAGGCGATGATGTTTTTTCTGCTCGTCGTACTCATCACGCTGGTTCAGATACAGTTTACCCGCAGACGGGAGGTAACCAATTGATGATCAAAGCACATTCCCGCAACACAAACTTGATAGCGGTACTGGCACTTACCCTTATCGCGCTGGTCTTTGTCGCGCCTATCCTCATGGTGTTGCTCAATTCTTTCAAGGGCAAGCTCTTCGTGGTCAACACGCCGTTTGCCTTCCCGACCGCCGAATCGTTTACCGGCTTTTTGAACTATACCGAGGGCCTGGTTAAGACCAACTTCTTCTCGGCCCTGCGCTATTCGCTGTTTATCACGGTGTTCGCGGTAGGGATCATCGTGCTGTTTTCGGCAATGACCGCATGGTACATCACACGCAGTACGTTCAAGTTCTGCAAGGCCCTCTACTTTGCCTTTGTCTGCGCTATGGTCGTGCCCTTCCAGATGGTCATGTTCCCGCTGACGAAAATCGCCAATATGCTGCGTCTGGATAACCCGGTCGGCATCCTGCTTGTCTATCTCGGCTACGGGGCAAGCCAGTCGGTATTCCTGTTCGCCGGTTTTGTCAAATCGGTTCCCCTTGCTGTGGAAGAGGCGGCGGTCATCGACGGCTGTACGCCGGTGAAAACGTTTTTCTCGATTGTACTCCCGATGCTTACCCCGATAGCGATCACCGTGGCGATCCTCAACACGATGTGGGTCTGGAACGATTACCTGTTACCCAACCTGCTCATTGGCTCGGAGTACCGCACCATCCCCATTGCCGTGCAGTATTTGCGCGGCGGCTACGGCTCGGTTGATATGGGCCACATGATGGCGGTGATCATTGTGGCGGTGATTCCGATCGTCGTGTTTTACTTTGCCTGCCAGAAGTACATCATTGAGGGCATCACGGCCGGATCGGTGAAGGGGTAATGGGCCGGTCGGCGGGGATTCTCCTCGCGGTCTCCAGTCTGCCTTCTCCCTATGGTATCGGCTCCTTTGGGGAAGCCGCCCGACGGTGGGTAGACTTTCTCCACGATGCCGGGCAACGGTACTGGCAGATACTCCCGCTTGGGCCGACCGGCTGGGGGGACAGCCCCTATCAGAGTTTCTCCGCCTTCGCGCTGTCGCCGTACTATATCGACCTCGACACGCTCGCCGCACAGGGCCTCCTTGACAAAGCGGACATAAACGCCGTTTGCTGGGGCGAAAACCCCGCCGCCGTTGATTACACGGCCCTCTATGCCTCCCGCGAGACCTTGTTGCGGGCGGCGTTTAAGGCCTGGCAAGCCCAATCTGTTGCCCCCGCATTGGAAATGGAAGCCTTTGTCCAAAAGAACGAGTGCTGGCTACCGAATTACGCGCTGTTCATGGCACTCAAGCAGCGGCACGGCGGTCGTTCATGGCTTGAATGGGAAGGTCCGCTCTGTTTCCGTGACGCAGCCGCGCTCAAGGCCGCCCAAAACGCGCTTGCTGACGAGATCGTCTATCACTACTTTGTCCAATACACCGCTTGTCAGCAGTGGGCCGCGCTAAAACACTACGCCAACGGCAAAGGCGTCGAGATTATCGGCGATATGCCCATCTATGTTTCGATGGATTCCGCCGATACATGGGCGAACCACGAGCTTTTTCAACTGGACGAACACCGCCGCCCGGTGCGGGTGGCCGGCTGCCCGCCCGACCCCTTTGCCGATGCGGGCCAACTGTGGGGCAATCCGCTTTACGACTGGGCTGCCCTCGAAGCGCGCGGGTTTGACTGGTGGGTTTCGCGCTTGCAAGAAAACCTCGCGCTGTTTGACGTGGTACGCATCGACCACTTCCGGGGCTTCGAGAGTTATTTTTCGATACCCGCCAGAGACAAAGACGCGCGTAACGGCACGTGGGTCCAAGGCCCCGGTGCCGCATTCATTGACACAATCCACCGCGCAATCCCCGGCGCGCGGATCATCGCCGAAGACTTAGGCTATGTAACAAGCGAAGTCGCCGCCCTGCTTGAACGAAGCGGCTTTCCCGGCATGAAAGTACTCCAGTTCGCCTTTGACTCCCGCGAAACCGGTAACTATATGCCCTACACCTACCCGCGTAACTGCGTCGTCTACTCAGGCACCCACGACAACCCAACCGTGGCAGGCTGGTTTGCCCGCGCGTCACAAGAAGACACCGCTTTGGCCCACGCCTACTTCGGCACCGACAGCGCAGAGAGCGGCGGCAGAGCCTTTATCCGGTGCGCCCTTTCAAGCGTCGCGGACACGTGCGTTATCCCGTTCCAGGACTACTTAGGGCTAGGCGACGAAGGGCGCATGAACACCCCCTCCACTTCCGACGGCAACTGGCAGTGGCGCCTGTCCGAAACCGCGATCCCCGCCGGCCTCTCCCAAACAATCCGGGCCATGACAGAAATCTATGGCAGACTCCCCGGCGCATCCCCTTCGGAATAAGAAAAAGGGGGAAGGCAAGGCACTGTCAACAACTTAAGCAAAAAGAAAAGAAAGGTCCGCAGATTGTGCCATATATGGCAATGCGGATTAACACGGATTGAGCGGGGTATAATCCGTGAAAATCCGCGTCAATCCGCGGACAAAATTCTTAAGTTGTTGACAGTGGAAGGCAAGGCAACTTGCCAATGCAAATTGCCGATTCCCCTCTTTTGCCGAGATTTTGAACAGGCTCTAAGGACAGCACTCTCCCCTGCGGGACGGCGGGTAAGCCGGAAGACGAGCGTTTATGGGTTGGCCTTGAGGTTCAAGCGCTGGATAATGTTGTTCCGCAAGGCCCCGGCAAAGAGCGTGATGTCCCATGTATGCGAAAACCCAAGCCGGATGCTGTCGAGATACGCTATTGCCCCAGGCGACAAGAAGGACGTTTCGTCCAAGTCTATCAGCACAAGTTGCCCGCCGAAAGCCCCGCCCCGATCGCGCGGACGCACCACCTGCGCGCCGGTAAGGCCGCGGTCAACCTGCACTGCGGTCAAATCACCAAAGTAGTTCATGATGCTGACCCCGTTCCGGGCAGCGGGCACGGCATCGCCGTTCGCCATAAACGTGATCGGGTTTACCGCGACGGCTGTCTCGTCGCCCCAGATCATCCTGATTTTATCGCCCGCAACCTCGCTTTTTGTCGCCGTATTCCAACTGACCAGCGTGTTCAGATCGTCGGCGGTCTGCGAAGGCTTGTACGGCGACGCGCTTAAAAACTCATCGCCCAGCGCATAGCCTATCATATACGAGCAGAGCATCAGCTTTTGGACATCCGGGGACTCGTAGCGGGACGCGAATTCGGACATCAGCACCCCGTTCAACAACGAACCCTGCGAATGGCTAAACATGATGTATTGGTGAAAATTATTCATGTTTTTAAGATAGAAATCAAAGGCATTGTAAATATCCGTTTTGGGGATGCTTTTTATCCATTGTAACAGCGTGTCCCGATCGCTTTTGCCGAACGCCTTGCCGTTCAACTGCCGGTATTTGGGCATATATATGTTGACATTCAAGCCCGCAAACACCGGCGACACCGTATCCGCTACCCAGAGTTCGGCCTTTTCGCGCAAATCCGCATCGTCCGCCGGGATAAAATCGGGCTTTTCGTCATCCAGTATGAGCGTGGGGTATATGAGGAACACGTCAATGTTTGACGTTTTCCGGCTGGGCAGGATGAACCAGTTGTTCCGGTCGCGGTAATCCAGGCCCGCCGGATCGGGGACATAGCTGGTCGCCGGGTTTTTGATGTCCGTTGCGGATAAGGAACTGGGGGTCAGCGCATAGCGGTTTACGTCGATAACGCGGTCGGGAACGGAAGGGGCGGCGGTCTGATCCGGCGCGGGGTCTTGTTTTGTCGCGCACGAGCATAGCGCCAGAACCGCAACCAGCAAAACGCCGGTTAAGATGATGCCACGCATCAGCCGCGAGTAACAATTTGATTGTTTCATAATTTGAACCATCTCCTTGAATACAGCCTACCCCAAAACCGCTCTTTACGGAAGGGGTTGCCCCTTTGTTATTATGATAACTTGTCGATGGGCCGGGTGCGCCAAACGGTATGTTCTTTGGAGTGGGTACTGTTTAGGGAGCGGCATTTGGCGGGGGTAGCAATCTAAACTTGACCCACAAATTTTTTCATGCTATAAATACCTTAAACGTAAAAACACTTCTGGGAGGGGAATATGGGAAAAGAGAAAAGTTTTGATATGGCGAAAGAATTTGAGGGGCTGGATTTTCATTCCGCCCGTCTTGA
>JAISZQ010000354.1 GCA_031269165.1 Spirochaetaceae bacterium | reverse complement strand
TGTCCGCGAATGTACGCGAATGTGCGCCATACATGGCGTTGCGAATACGCGCTGATGGGTATGTATTATTCGTATTTATTCGCGCCATTCGCGGATCAAAATTCTTAAGTTGTTGACAGGGGAAAGCCTTCCCCCTCGTTCCAGCCGCTTCGCGTCTTACGCTACCCCCTTCAGCAGGGACAAAACCATGCGGTGCATGGTTTTGTGGGCGTACCCCAAGCGTCCATGGATGGACGCATTACCGAAGCACACCGTGTGTGCCGCACACCTACGGTGTGCCACGCCCCGGCCGGAAACCCGAAACACGACGTTGAGGGTTGTAGGCCGCCCCCCGCAACGCCCCCGAATCACTGCGGAGGGCTGGGTTCCCGTGGGGTTATGGGACAGGCCCGCACGTTTATCCGGTGTGTCGCGCGGGTTATCTTGCACTTGTCGCCGGATACATGATAGAATAAGGAAACCGCGTGTGCGGTGAATCGGGAGTGTTTATGAAACGAATTGCATTATCTATGACGATGTTGCTCGCCGGGGCGGCACTTTTTGCGCAGGAAACGGCGGAGGCTACAGGGAGCGGCTTATCCGCCGGGATTCGGTATCTCGCGGCGGCGTTGGCGGTCGGCCTGGCCTGTATTGCGGGCGGTATCGCGGTTGGACAGATCGGCTCGGCGGCGATGGGCGCGATGAGCGAGAACGCGGAACTTTCCAGCAAGGCGATCCCCTTTGTCGGTCTTGCCGAGGGAATCTGTCTGTGGGGCTTTCTGGTAGCCGTTCTCATCATCGTCTTATAAGGAATCGCGCCGGAACTATGGCAACAAAGAAAATCCCTGAAACGGCGTTTGAACAAAAGCTCGCCGAGCTCAAGACATTGGCTGGTGATTACAACCCAGAGATAGCCGCGATGCTCGGCGAGATAGAAAAGAAGGTCCGCGAGTCCTCCGACAACAGCGTGCAGGTATGGAAGAAGGTCGCCCTTGCCCGGCACCCCGACCGTCCGTATTCGCTTGACTATATCGAGCGGATATTCGACGGCTTTGTCGAGTTGCACGGCGACCGCTCGTTTGGCGACGACCCCGCGATTGTTGGCGGGCTCGCCATGCTGGACGGGATTCCGGTAACGATCATCGCCAATCAGAAGGGCCGGACGCTCAAGGACAACATGAGGCGGAACCACGGCATGGCAAACCCCGAGGGGTACCGCAAGGCGTTGCGTCTCGCGCAACAGGCGGAAAAGTTTCTCAGGCCGATCATCACGTTTGTCGACACGGCGGGCGCGTATCCCGGCATCGGCGCGGAAGAACGCGGCATCGGCGAGGCCATCGCCCGCAACCTCCGCGATTTCAGCCGCTTGGCAACGCCCGTCGTCTGCGTCATCATCGGGGAAGGCGGATCCGGCGGCGCGCTCGGCCTCTGTGTCGGCGACAAGATCTATATGCTGGAAAACGCGATCTACTCGGTGATCAGCCCCGAAGGCGCGGCCTCGATCCTGCTCCGCGACTCCAGCAAGGCGAAAGAAGCGGCGGCGATGCTCCGCATAACCTCCGACGACCTCCAGACCTTCGGCCTCATCAACGGCGTTATCAAGGAGCCCCCCGAAGGCGCCCAGACAAATGTTGACGAAACCGCCGCCGCCATCAAAAAAATCCTCGTCCGCGACATCAAAGACCTCACGGAACGCAACCCGCAGGTTCTCGTCCGCTACCGGACGCGGAAAATCCGCAAAATCGGCCATTGGAGCGAGTGATATTCAGGAGACGCTCCCGTCTGAATAAATGATCTGATGCTTTGAAACGACCGCCGTTTTCCGGTATAACGCGCTGTACAACCGGCCGTGGTCTTTGTGCCGTAACACATCCTCATGAAAATGCCCGAAAAACCAATGGTCAAAAACCAGGGATTTTCGTAAACGATCTTGAAACTTTGCCACGAGGTCGATGTATTTTTCCGCAGCGATGCTCTTGCCAAACATATCACCGATAATCCCCTGCGGCCCGGTATGCGAAACAACATAGTCGACGTGTTGCCCGCTTACCCGGCGGAAACAGTCCTCTTCCTCGGCCTCGCTCCAATATTCGTCTTTCCACCATGATTTATGCTCCGTGCGGTACGCCTTGTCAATAGACAACGCCCCGCCAAGACAGAGCATCGACAGCCCGTCAATCGTGTAGATAAACCCGCGGGGAAGATAGTAGACATTCTCCAGAACCTTGTAGACCTCGCGCCCGATACCGATGTCAACCTTTTCGCACGCCGTTATCGCGTCGTAATTCTCGTGATTGCCAAAAAGACAGAGGACGGGCCACGGACGGTGTGCCGAACGGCAATTGAGCACGGAAAGATGAAACCGATCCTGCCTCGCGCATCCCGGCCAAAGAAACCCGCAATCCCCCGCGATAATATGATGCGTGATACCGGAATACTCCCCGCCAAACTGTTTCCGTAACGTTTTCGCCGTTATGGAGTGCAGTTCGTTCACCGCATTAGCGTGAAAATCGCCTGAAATCAAAACCGACAACCCAATCCTCCTCATCTCAGCAAAAAGGGGGAAGTCTCCCCCTTCGCTCCAGCCGCGAGCGGCTTACGCTATCCCCCTCTGCGGGGACACCCCCGCAACGCCCCCCAGCCCGGCCCCCTTCGGGGGCCCCTCAGGGGCTTCCCTTGGGCGTGTCGTGAGAGGAACGGGCTCAAGGCCCCCCTTCGGGGGGGAGAATGCCCTCGTCATTGCGAGCGGGCGGCAACCGGGCGGCACATTGCCGAGCGAAGCAATCCAGAAGGCAACGCGAAGCGTTTGCCCGCCTTCCCCGTCTGGATTGCTTCGTCGCTAACGGCTTGGCTACCGAAGGTAGCACGCCGCCTCCTCGCAATGACGACAGTTCCCCTATTGCGAGCGAGCCACCCGTCATTGCGAGCGAAGCGAAGCAATCCAGTGGAGAGCCTTTCCCGTCTGGATTGCTTCGTCGCTAACGGCAACTATGTTGCCGCCTCCTCGCAATGACGGGGCCGCCTCGCTTAGGTACTGACCGGTTCCAGCCTTAGGTACCGATAGGTTCCTCGCTTGGGCGGGTGTCATTGCGAGCGGGCAGCAACCGGGCGGCACATTGCCGAGCGAAGCAATCCAGTGGGGGTATATCTCCGTGTGGATTGCTTCGTCGCTGACGGCAATTTGCCGAGACGTCCCTCTTTCTCTTTCTGCGGGGACACTCATTGGAGCGAATCCGCGTTCAGTTCCCGTTCCAGATCGAGCGTGAGGTTCTTGTAGGCGAGACGCTCCTTCAGCAAATCCTGCCGCGACTGGGCCCAAGACGCGCGGGCATTCTCATAATCCAGCATCTCCATCGCGCCGCGTTCAAAGGCCGCCTCGGACATTCGGTACGTCCGCTCGGCAATCTCCGCCCGCAACCGCGCTATCTCAATCGACGAAAGCGTGCTTTGCATATTCTCGACGATCGACCGGATGGAGTTCGCCGCGCTCTGCCGCACACTCTGCAAATTGAGCCGCGCCTTTTCCACCTCGGCTTGCGCGGACGAAACCGCCTGCGCCCCTTTGGTCCCCGGAATCCACGAATCAAGCGGGACCGACACGGAAAGCCGCGCGCTCAAGTTCCCGGCAAAAGGCTGGTTTTCAGTGCCCAGCGTACCGCCCGCCAGATTGCCCCGATACGTACCGCTGAGAGAGACTTCCGGCCCGCGCTGACTTAAAAACGTCCGGGACGCCGTCAACTCAAGCCGCTCAATCTCCGCAACCGCACTGACCATATCGGGACGCTTGGGCAAAAACTCTTCGATTAACCGGTCCGCATCCAGCGTGAGAGGCTCGATCTCGACCGTCCCCGTGAGGCGTATCTCCTTCCCGCTCATCTCCTCGTCGGTAAAACCCGCCGCGCTCAAGAAAGTACCGATGTTTTGCCGCCGATCACGCCGGGCCTTGTCCACCGCATACCGCGCGTTTTCAACGGAAAGCCGCGACCGCAACACAGAAAGTTCGTTAGCAAGCCCGCTCCGGAACTGGGTCTCGTCCTTTGCCAGTTGCCGTTCCGCGATCGCAAGCGTCTCCTCAAGCAATGCGACACTCTCTTCCTCGACCAGCAACTTGAAAAACCCCTGGGAAACCCTGACACGGACCGCCCGCTGTTCCGTCTGCCAGTCCAGAAGCCGGGTCTCATAGGCTAACTTGGCGATCCGCATATTGAGCGGCACGGGCAACACACTGGAAAGGGTGAGCGTTACATCAAGGGGAACCCCATAAGTAGCATCATCGGGAAATGTTTTCCGGGACTTCGGCACCGCATCCTCGTAAGCCAGAGACGCCCCCACGCTGACCGCCGGAAAAAACTCCGACCAGAGATTCGCCGCGCTCACCCGGGCCGTCTCCTTATCGACCGCCTTTCGTTGCAGCGCGATGTCCGTCCGCAACGCCCGCTCGACACACTCCTCCCGTGTGAGCGTCAGCGCCCCCGCATCCGTCTGCGCCCACAAAGCCGCCACAACAAAGAATAACCCAACCGCAAAAAACCGCCCCGCCATACCATTAAAACAAACAATTCACCCCTCAAGTTACGCCGGGTTATTTGGCAAGGTAATGGGTCGGGATGCTGTTATCTGTAATCTTTACTTAGAGCCTGTTCAGAATCTCATCAAAAGGGGGAAGTCTCCCCCTCGCTCCGGTCTTACGCCCTACGCTACCCCCTCTACGGGGGTTTGCCACCCCCGTAACGCCCCCGCAACGTCCCCGTCTCAACTTTCAGTCGTTGAGTTTCGGAAAAGTGGGGCAAAACCCGCGACCGAATCACCGCAGAGGCTTGCATCCCGTGGGGTTTTGAACAGGCCCTACGGGGCAAAATACTCCTCCGGGTAGATTTGCGTTTCCCAAGCGGCGGCCTCGGCTTTTACCGCGTCAAGGTCGAAATCGTCGAGGTCGTCCACGACTTTCACATAGCCGTAGAACACGTTGTCGAGGGTGGAGAAGTCGAAATCGTCCTGCGGCATGAGCCGGATCACGTTTTCGCCCTGATTCATCGTGATGCGGGTGGCATAGGCGGGGAAGACGAGCGCGGCGTTACCCTCGTCAAGCGAATCGTTGTTGATGACCCATGCGGCGGGGACGGAGCGTTCGACCACGATGAGGGCGGGAGAGATACCGTCGTCGCGGAGATCGATGGTCACGGTCTGGAAACCCTGTTCCTCGTTCTTTTCGGCAATGGCAACGCTGTCCGTGGGGATCGTGACGCCCGCCGGGGCGAGCGTGAACGCAGGTTCCCCCGTTGGAGCGGCGGCACTATCCGCGCCCTGTTCAACCACGGTGATGCTGCTCCGTATCATGCCCATCCAACAAGTGTAACTGAACCGGCCCGTCCGTTCCGGCGTGAACTCGACGAGGTTCTCTCCAGTCTTGAAGCGGTGTTCGATGCCGTACTCGCGGATGAACATCCGGTTGTTACAGCCGTTGACGCTTCCCTGCGGCGCGGTGATCGTCCACTTGACGGGAATCCCGGCCTGCACGGTGATTGCCGGATAACGGCCCGGCTGGAGGACGGAGGCGACAATTTGATAGCCGTTCTGCACGTCGGGGAGGGTTCCCGTGGAGGCGTTTCCCCCGTTCCCCGCCGAGGGGACGGCGGAGGCGGCGTTTTGGGAAACCGTACCGCCCGGACTCCCGACAAGGAGGTCAAGCGGGCTGAAAGTAAACCCCGACAGGGTCCAGCCGTAGCCGAACATCGCAAGCCCCATCACGGCGATGGCGCACGCGGCAACGGTCACAAGGCGTTTCGTGAACCGTCCGGTGAGAAAGGAACTTACCGCGCCAAAGAAGGCGGTGAGCGGGAAGGTTCCCAGCGCAAAGGCCAGCATCGAGAGGGCCCCTTTGACCGGACTGCCCGTGGAGAGCGCGTAGAGCTGCATCGCCTGGAGCGGGCCGCAGGGCATGAGGCCGTTGAGGAGGCCGACATAGAGCGGACCCGTACCCTTCTGCCGCAACGCCTCGACTTTTGCCGCAAGCGGGCGGGGGAGGCGCGGGGTGAACTTCCGCAGTTGCGGGAAAATGCCCAGCATATTGACGCCCATCACGATCATGAAGAGGCCCGCAATGAGTTGTACGATTCCCTTCATGAAGCCTGAAAAACTCACGACAGAACCGAGTGCCCCGACGACACCGCCGACGACGGTATACGAGATGACCCGCCCACCATTGTAGAGAAGCGCGGGGTACGCGCGTTGCGCGAATGGAAAATGGATAATTGAAAAGGGAAAATGAATAATGGGAAAGGGGAAATGATCGGTTTTGGAGGTTGCGCGTGTTTCACTCTTATCATTTTCCATTTTCCATTTACCATTATCAATTCCCCGCAGGGGGGTGGACGCGCGTTGCGCGAATGGAAAATGGAGAATTGAAAAGGGAAAATGAATAATGGGAAAGGGGAAATGATGGGTTTTGGAGACTGCGCGTGTTTCACTCTTATCATTTTCCATTTTCCATTTACCATTATCAATTCCCCGCAGGGGGATGCATTGGGAGAGGTTGATGCCGCCGCACATGGCGATGCAGTGTACCGACGTAACGAAGCCGAGGAGGAAGAGGGCGGCGTATCCGGTTCCGCCGGAAGGAGCGGTTTCGGCGAGGGGGAAGGCGGCGGCGAGGTTGAGGAGGCCGAACTGCCGGATGAGAAGATAGAGGGCGACAATGACGGCGAGGAGGGTGGCGGCGCGGTAGAACGAATAATCGGCGGGAACGGCTCCGGTGTTCCCACCCCCGGTGCGGACGTGGTAGTCCAGCTGCTCGATGACGGCGGTGAGGGCCGCTTCGTTTGTCAGGGCCGGGTCGAACGTAACACGCGCCGTGCCGCGTACATAGTCGACATCGGCCGCCGTAACGCCGGGTGTGTTCGAGAGGGCCTTGCCGATGCGGGTCTCACAGGCCGGGCAGGTCATGCCCTCTATCGGGAAGATTTTCGTTTCCGCTTTGTTCATCGTGGATGAGTATAACAGATGATTGTGTCGAAATTATGTCGAGGCTGTGGTAGCGGGCCGGTAGGCCGCGTTGCTTTTATGTTTCTTCGTTGACGTTCACGCGCATTCTCCGTTGACGCATAATACCTTCTTGGCCCTCTGCCGATGATTTGATTCATGATAGAAAAGGGTATGCTCAAAGCCCGACCCTATTATTGGAAAGCAAGAAAATTCTGGCGGTTGCATGTATAGCCGGGGAATTATGACCGAGCGTTGAGCCTGTTCCAACGTCATTGTGGACGAGCCACCTGTCATTGCGAGCGAGCGGCACATTGCCGAGCGAAGCAATCCAGTGTGAATGCCTTCTTCGTCTGGATTGCTTCGCCGCTTCGCGGCTCGCAATGACGATTCTCCCTCGCCATTGCGGGCAAGTCCCTCGTCATTGTGGGCAAGTCCCTCGTCATTGTGGGCAAGTCCCTCGTCATTGCGAGCGAGCGGCACATTGCCGAGCGAAGCAATCCAGTGTGAATGCCTTCCCCGCTTGGATTGCTTCGCCAACGGCAAACTGCCACGGCAACGATGTTGCCACGCCTTCGCAATGACAATCCCCCGCCCAAAAGAAAGGGCCATCCCCGCAACCGCAAAGACAGCCCTTATCTCTTCCCTAATCCCTATTCCCTGCCTTCCCGCTGTCACGGTACCCAAAAAGGGTCGGTATCGGGGTCGTAGCCGCCTGCCGTGGTGTCTATACCCTTCGTCGGCCCCGCCGTGGTTTCGCGCAGCTTGACGATGTAGTTGCTGTCTATACGATAGACCGCGGAGCCAGGCTCACCGGAGTTGCCGCTGGTGTTTATCTTGTCGGAGTTCTCAGCGCCGTTGCCATCCTCCTTCTTTGTCCCGTAAATCGTGCCGCCTTTCTTGGTGAAATTGGAATACTCAACCGCCACGCCGCCGCCGCTGTTCTTAGCCGTATTGTGTTCGATGAACCCCCCCTCCATGATGAACGTGCCGCTGTTGAGGACACTTACGCCGCCGCCGTAGGCGAAGGTGAAGGAGGTGGTATTGTCGCTGATGATCCCGCCCTTCATGGTGAACGTGCCGCCGTAGACAGCCACGCCGCCGCCCCTGCCATCCGTCGCACCCGCCGTATTGTCGCGGATGGTCCCGTCGTTCATGGTGAACGTGCCACCAGTCTCTACACGCACGCCGCCGCCGTGGCTGTAGGGGGAGAGGATCCTCTTGTTCTCGTTATCCGTGAGATGCGCGCCGCTTTGCATGATCAGCGTGCCCTTGTCGCTCACCTGGATGAGGGTGGCTTGGTTGGAGTCCATCCCCTTGAAGGTGATGTTCCGCAACTCGAGGGTGACGCCCTCCCCCACAGTGATGAGGGGCATTTTCACCGTATTCGTCCCGGTCAGCGCGATCGTCCGCCCCTTGCCGTCGATGATTACGGTGGCGGGGCTGTTGGCGGGGTATTCGTCGCCGGCGGCATTCCATCCGGTCTGGTGTGCCCCGGTAAGGTAGCCGTAGCGTGTCGAATGTATTTGGTATGGGACGGTGCTGAGGACCAGCCCGGTCGTGCCGAGGTCCGTGTCCTCGCTCAGGCTGACCTCCTCGGGCTCCCCGTACCACGTCAGGATCACCTCGTTCTTGCCCACCGCCGCCCGGATCGCATCGATGACACTGTCCCCCACCACCTCGGAATCCCCGGAAAAGACGACGGTTGGTGGTTCCTCCGCGACCTGCATCTTGACGAAATCTTCCAGAAAGTCGCACCCCGTAAATCCCACGGCTATAATGCC
>JAISZQ010000353.1 GCA_031269165.1 Spirochaetaceae bacterium | reverse complement strand
GCCTTTGTTCCGGCTGGCGTGGGCGGTGACGCTCTTTTACCGCGTCCTCATCGAAACGAAGGCGAAATTCGGTTTCGAGATGCGCGGGCTTGTGCTCAATGAGGCGTGGCTCTCGTTCTTTATCAAGCCCGCCAACGGGCTTGAGTTGCCCAAGATTATGCAGTGGCTGAAACAGACGTTCTCCCTCCGGTTCAACGTGCGGACGGGAAGGAAGGCGCATCTTTGGGGGGAGCGGTACTGGTCGGAGATACTCGCGGGGGAGCCGCCTGAGGGGGCGGGTGGACTGGGAGGCGGTCGGGGCGGAGGCGGCCAAGCCGATACCGGCGGGGATGGTCTACAAGTTATCTTGGAGCAGCCCCCGCCCGGCTGGATTGGGCTCGGAAGCACCTTTTTCGCCCCAATTCACGTTCTCCTCCGTGTTTCCGCCTGGCTAACCGCCCCGCTTCACGGCAAAAAAGGGGTTACAGCACGCCTCGATTTCCCCGTCCAACGATGGCGGGCCATCGCCGACCGATGGCCTTGGGAGAAGTCTGCCCGCGCCACCAGGGAAAAGGCGAAAAAGAAGCGAATTTGGGGCCGTTTCCGGTGTGCCGGGGCAGGGAAACAGGGATAAAGGCAACACACGGCGAGGAAAAATGGAAAAGAAGGCGTTGGAGAGACGGTTTTCGCGCAAATAGGGCGACTGAGGGCTATCCCCGTCCGCTTGGGGCAGCCCCCGCCCGGCTGGAATGGGCCCGGAAACGTCTTTTTCGCCCCAATTCACGTTTTCCTCCGTGTTTCCTTAAAACCCGCATTTTTGCAGCCTTTAGGCGAAAAAACGCCGTGTCTGGCCGCAAAGGACGCAAACGTAGTTTGCGCGCCGACTTTGTGGACAGACGCCCGTCAGTCGCCCCTATTCCTACATTCACTCGTTTTGTGACTCGTAACGTACAATCATTCGTTGTTCACTGAGCCTGTTTCAAGATTACTGGGCAAACAAAGTTTGCCCAGCAACCACTATATTCTTTGTCGGTTTTTCCTCCAATATGCCGATATTCTATATGAGGACTACCATGAACTCGCTACAGATTGTTCTTTTGGCAGGATTTCTGCCGCTTTTTTCGGCTCCGCTTTTTTGCGCCAATATTTCGGTGCTGGTCATCGAAACGGGATCGCAGGATGGGAAGCCTGTCCGTCGCGGCGGATTGGCGGAGGTTTGGGAAACCGGCCTTATGGATGTGCTCTTTGAAGAGGGGCATATCGTTACCAACGCGCAAGCCTTTGCCCTGAAAAAAAAACCCGGTAAAGAGTTGACGGGTGAAATCAAGAGTTATATCACGGAGGCCGAAGACTTAAGGATCGACTACTTCGTTCTCGTCTACCTCAACTACGAGGCGGATGCGGGCCGACTCTCCGATCCGCAAAAACCAGTCGATATAGAGTTTAATTTGTTCAAAATCAATCCGGCGCGAGGCGCGGCGCAAAGTGCGGCGCGAGGCGCTTCAAAATGCATTTGGACTGAGAATGTCGATCTCATTGACCCAAAACGGGGCGGCTATCTGGCGAGGGATGAACAAACCAGAGCAAGAAAAGCGGCCCGTTCATTGATCGTACATCTGGGAGATACTATATGAAACAAAGATTGATTATCCATGCCGCTCTCCTGTTCCTGTTCAGCGTCGGGCAAGGTTTGCTGTTCTCCCAAGATTTAGACGGCGCGGCGTCGGTCGCTTTGCAGGGTGCTTTGCCGGACACCGGTTTTTTTGCGGCGAGTAACAGTTTTTCGCGCAACACGGCGGTGAACGTTACCAATCTTGACAATGGAAAAACGACCCAGGTCATCATCGCGAAAGGGCTTGAGGCTTCAGAGTATGGTTTTTTGCTCACCCTTTCCCATGACGCGGCAAACGCGATAGGGATATACGGCCGTGATATTGGCCGGGTACGGGTTTCGCTGCCGACCAGTTCCCCTGCCTTTTCCCGGTACAGCGACGGGCGCAGTTTTTCAGGCGACCCGGATTACGATCCCCGCGCTTTCGTCCGTTCAAATTCGGTGCCCATTCCCGACACAACGCCCAGTCAGGAACCCCAGCAAGGACAGGGAACGGCCTACTCCGAGACGGTTCAGCCCTTCCATACCTATACCGGCAACCCCGCTTCCTCCGTCCCCGCAACGACGATGCCGCTTTCTGAGGCCGTGGCCCTCCAGTCTGCGCCGCCTAATGTTGTCTCGGTTCCGCCGACACCAATTGACCCGCTGACCATCGTGCTGCCGCCGGTGTCTCAAGCAATTCCCAATCAAACCGTAGCGCGCGTGCTAGCCCCCGACGGATATACGACACCGCCTTCCGAACCGATTCTTCCCGCCAAAGCGACAGCGGGAATGCCGTACCGTGACCCCGGTGAAACGGATGTAATTTTGCGTTCCCCGAGCCTCGTGATTGACGTGCCGCTTCCCGAAATGAGTAAAGAGCCTTCCGGGGCCGAAGAAACCGATACGGTGTATGCGGCTACCGAGACGGTAGACAGCCCGATCATTGATTATCCAACGGTATATACTCATTCCTATACGCCTCTTGAAACAAGTCCCAAGATCGTACCGGATGAACCGAACTATACCATCGCAGAAGCGGAGACCGCTCGCGTGCATGAGGATTCTCTCGAAGACAACCCGCTCCTTGAGAGTGCCGATATTGATTATCCAACGACATATACTCATTCGGGCGCTCCCTTTGAAAAAAGCCCGGATATCATACCGAATGAACCGGAATATATCATCGCGCGTAAAGTACCCGCCGCTGACGAAACGGGTCTTGCCGATGAAACCGATGGGATAACGGACTATACGACGGGCAAAAGGAACGAACTATCGGATGAAGATTCCAATTTTCTCTATGACAGTTTTCTCTATGACCTGCCTGACGACGAAGCGGCAATGGCGGGAGTCGGCGAGTCCGGGGTTACGATCATGGAATTTGCCGAAGAGGTGCCTCGTGCCGTAACCGAAGACGCAGACGATGAGCAGGTTGCCCTCGGCGAACCGTGGTATATCTTCAACGAGGATATCGCCGATGTGAGCACTGACGGGGAACAGGGTGCGCCGGATGATGGCGATCCGATCTCCGATATGGCGGAACCCAATTACCTTATAGCCGAAGAAACCCCTGAATTGGAAGCCGCGTTCGGCGTAGGAGGCGGGGAAGAATTGCCCGGGGATACGCTGCGGATTACGGCAGTCCCGCCTGAAGAAACCGAATATTTCTCCGACCCGTTGATACCGTCCGAGAGAACGGATTTTCCCATCGGCAACCCCCTCGCCGTTCCGCTGTCGTTCGCAATCAACGTTCCGGACAGCCTTGAAAAAGGGAAACACTATGTTCAGATCGGCGGTTATTCCAACGTGGAACGGATAGAGGCGATTCTGGGGGAACTGGGGATTGCATACCCGCTCGCGGTAATGGGGCAACGCTATATTCTGATAGGCCCGCTCAACGAAGGTGAAGGCAACGCGCTTGAACAACGTTTTCGCGTCAGAGGGTATCCTAACGCCTTTGTCGTCAAGGGCAAATAAACGAGGTTGTTTCAAAACTTGAGGTTTTGGAACAGCCTCTTGTAAGAATAATGTTCTTGCAACCTCCTCTTTTCACCCAACCCCCGTTCCTCATATCGGACAGTGGTTTTGACCCGGTTTGCCCGTTCTATCTAACATTGATTGAGGCGGTCGTGCCAACGGGAACCTTCCATAGTATGCTGGTGCGCGATAAGGCGATGCTCCGGTGACTCCGGCTTTTACGGCACTGTCAACAACTTAAGAATTTTGATCCGCGAATGGCGCGAATAAATACGAATAATACATACCCATCAGCGCGTATTCGCAACGCCATGTATGGCGCACATTCGCGTACATTCGCGGACA
>JAISZQ010000306.1 GCA_031269165.1 Spirochaetaceae bacterium | reverse complement strand
ATACTGGACGGCTTGCGGTTTAGTGACGCCGCTATGGCCGAAGGTTTAAGCCGTTCAACATACAGCAGTCTGAAAATGTCCATCCGTTCTACAAGGTTCATCCTTTGATAACTCATCTTTCCTCCTAACGTACATTATACTTTTTGCGTTAGAAATTGCCGAGTGCCTTTGATGAAAATCTTATTTCCATCACCAATTCCGGAAAAATAGTCTATGACAATGGATTAAATGAGGCATATAAATCTTTTGTCAGAAAAACAACAACTAAAAATGCTTTGTCTTCTTTTGCGTTTACAGATAGCTTTGCAAAATATTTAGACCTGCGATCAAGAAGTATGATTGATTAATATTGACGATGAGCCTGTTCCAAAACACGAACGGGTTTTGACAGGCTGCGCCAAAGGTGAGCCTTCGGCTCTTGCAGTTTCTCAGGCTAAGGCCTTGTAAAACTGCACTTTTTCAAGGTTGCTGGGCAAGCAGAGCTTGCCTTGTCAAAACTTGAGATTTTTGAACAGCCTCGATAATTATTTTCATATAGCAAAAGAGCCGCCGGAGGACGGTGCGCTACCTTTGGTGGCATTACCGAGGCGGCACTACCAAAAGGCGCGAAGGCACGCTATACTGTCGAGTATGACTGTAGTGAAATTCGGTGGGAGTTCGGTGGGAACTCCGGCGGCGATTAGGCAAGTGTATTCTATCGTAACTGGTGGTGAATACCGGGGACGGGTGCGGGCCGTGGTGGTTTCGGCGTTTTCGGGCGTGACGGATGCGCTCATCGGGGCGGGGCGGAAGGCTGCGGCGGGCGATGTTGATTACCAGAGGGTTGTTGACGCGCTGCACAAGCGGCATCTGGACGCGGCTACCGCATTGTTGGGCCCGGATAAGGCGACTGCCGAGCGGCTCGTTGCGTATATTGACGGGATGTTTTCCGCGCTTTTGCGGATTCTGGGGGGCGTTGAGGCGATCAGGGAGTTGTCTCCGCGTACGCTTGACCTCGTGATGAGCGCGGGGGAGCGGCTTTCGGCGAAGATTGTTGCTGCCTACTTTGCGGCGCAAGGGACGGAGGCCGAATATCTGGACTCGCGGCTCGTGATTAAGACGGACGCGGCTTATGGCAAGGCGCGTTATCTTCCGGCGGAGACGGGGGCGGCGGCAAAAGAATACTTTGCGCGGCATGGCGCGTTGCAGATTGCCGCCGGGTTTATTGGCGAGACTGCGGACGGCAGTACCACGACGCTGGGACGGGGGGGCTCGGACTTCACGGCGGCGATTTTGGCGGCGGCGTTGGGGGCCGAGTCGGTCGAGATATGGACGGATGTGGACGGGATTCTCTCCGCTGACCCGCGTCTCGTGCAGAACGCTTTCCGCATGGACGAAATATCCTACACGGAGGCATTGGAACTCTCCCATTTCGGCGCGAAGGTCATCTATCCGCCGACTGTGCGGCCGGCCCTCGAAAAAGACATTCCTATTTTGATTCGGAACACGTTTAACCCGGAGGGCAAAGGCACGTGGATAAAGAAAGACGCCGCGCCCAGCCGGTATCCCATTCGGGGATTAAGTTCCCTGGGCAATGTGTCGCTGTTGCGCTTGCAGGGGAGCGGCATGGCCGGTGTGGCGGGGTTCGCGTCCCGGCTCTTTTCCGCCCTTGCGCGGCGGTCCATCTCGGTGATCCTTATTACGCAAGCCTCCAGCGAGTATTCTATCTGTGTTGCCGTGGAACCTGCGGAAGTCTACGCCGCCGCCGCCGCCGTTATCGAAGAGTTTGACCGGGAGATCGCCTCTGGGGGCCTGGAACCTCCGTCCATCGAAAACGCCTGTTCGGTCATCGCCGCCGTCGGGTCGCGCATGAAGAGCACGCCGGGCATCGCGGGCGCGGTGTTTTACGCTCTGGGCAGGAACGGGGTCAACATCAAGGCCATCGCGCAAGGCTCCTCGGAGACCAACATCTCCGCCGTCATCGCCCGCCAGGACGAGGTGAAGGCCCTCAACGCCGTACACGAAGCGTTCTTCCTCTCCGGCACCAAGAGCGTCAACCTCTTCCTCGTCGGCGCAGGACTCATCGGCAGCACCCTCCTCGAACAGATCTCGGCCCAGCGGGAAACCTTGCAAGAACGCTACAAGATCCGCGTCAATCTGGCCGGTGTTGCCAATTCCCGGCGCATGATCTTCGATTCAGGAGCGGGGGGCATCGCGCCTGAGAACACGCGCTCGCTCCTCGAACACGGCGAGCCCTTTGATCTTGACGGCTTTGTCGCCCGGATGAAGGCGATGAACCTCCCCAACGCCTGTTTCTGCGACTGTACCGCGAGCGACACCGTAGCCGCCGCCTACGCCGCGATACTCGAAGCGGCCATCCCCGTCGTGACCCCGAACAAACGCGCCAATTCAGGCGACTACGCCTATTACCAAAAGATAACGGGCTATTCCCGCGACCGGGGCATTCCCTATCTCTACGAGGTGACCGTCTGCGCGGGCCTTCCCGTTATTTCAACATTGCGCGACCTCCACCTCGCCGGCGACAAGGTGCAGCGCATCGAAGCCGTCCTCTCAGGCACGTTGAGCTTCATCTTCAACAACTTCGATGGCTCGAAGCCCTTCTCCGCCCTGGTGCGCGAGGGAAAAGCGAAAGGCTACACCGAGCCCGACCCCCGCGACGACCTTAACGCGAAGGATGCCGCCCGCAAAGCCCTGATCCTCTCCCGCGAATGCGGCCAGAACTTAGAGTTTTCCGACATCGACATCGAGCCGATATTGCCCGAACGCTGTTTTGCCGCGCCCACGGTCGAGGCTTTCTTCGCGGAACTGGAGATGTGCGACGCGGACTTCGAGAAGCGGCGGGTGGCGGCGGCGAAGAAAGGCGCGGCCCTCCGCTATGTGGCGGTCATCGAAAACGGCACGGCCAGCCTCAAGATGCGCGAAGAGCCGCCCGAAAGCCCCTTCCGCGCCCTCGTTGACGCGGACAACATCGTCGTCATCACGACCGACCGCTACCACACCCTCCCGATGGTCATCAAAGGCCCCGGCGCGGGCGCAGCGGTCACGGCGGGCGCAGTCTTCGCCGACATCGTGCGGACGGCGCGAACCCTTGTTTAGTTTGGAACTGCCCTTAGAGCCTGTTCAAAATCTCAGCAAAAAAGGGGGAAGTCTCCCCCTCGCTCCGGTCTTGCGCCCTACGCTACCCCCTCTACGGGGGTTTGCCACCCCCGTAACGCCCCCGAATCACAGCGGCGGCTTGCGTCCCGCAGGGTTTTTGAACAGGCTCTAAGGGAGTGGGTCATTCTTTCTCAGGAGAAAACGATTCTTACTTCGCCTGGATTGCTCCGTCCACGCTAACGAGCGGCTCACCCGCAATGACGGCATTATCCATTTTCAATTAACCATTATCCATTCGCGGAGCGCGCCCCCCTTGTCCAGATCCGTGTTTTCCGCTATCCTCATCCCGCACTAAGGAGGGTTCTCTTTGGAACAGCAGACTTCCCGTGTCTCTTGGCACACCGCCTTCGTCCAGGCGTTCAAAATGGAACTGGAGCCGTACAAGGACGCCCTCGAGTTTTCAACCGAACACCAACTTACCTCGGAGCCGCTGAAAATAGACCTGCTTGTCATCAAGAAAGCCCCGGAGACAGTCATCGAGAAGAATATCGCCCGGATTTTCAAGCGGGTCAACATTCTGGAATACAAAAGCCCAGAGGACTATTTCTCGCTCTGGAACTTCCACAAGGTTCTCAGTTATACCCATTTGTACGCTTCGCTGAACAAAACCGACGTGCGGGATATGACGGTGAGCTTTATAGGGATGCGCTATCCGAGGGGATTGTTTTCGTATTTCCGGGAGGGGGGCTGCGCCGTGACCGGAACTTCTGCGGGGATTTACGCGGTTTCGGGGTATCCGATGGCGATACAGGTAATAGAGAGCAAGGAACTGCCGTTTGAGGAGAACCAGTGGCTGAAGGCGTTACGGGATGACTTGAACACGGAGCGGGCTGGCGCTATACTGGGAAAGAGCCGGGGGCGCGAGGGGGAACTGGGCGCGTATCTTTGCATGCTGTTCAGAGCGAACCCGAAAACTTTTGAGGAGGTATATCGGATGAAGAACGACGAGAGAGCGCTGGAAGAAGTACTTGAAAGGCTCGGTCTTACTGCCAAGTGGGAGGAACGCGGCGAGGCCAAGGGTGTAGCCATAGGCGAAGCCAGGGGCGTAGCCATAGGCGAGGCCATAGGCGAGAAAACCGCATGGGAAAAGTTTGTCGGGCTGTTGGAACAGGGGTACACGGTGGATCAGCTTAAACGGATGAGTCCCTCTGTCCCTTCGGGGAATTGAAACCGGTAAAG
>JAISZQ010000289.1 GCA_031269165.1 Spirochaetaceae bacterium | reverse complement strand
CTTGTTCCGAAACTCCACGACTGAAAGTCGGGATTCGGGGGCGTTACGGGGGTCTGACCCCCGTAGAGGGGGATAGCGGAGGGCGAAGACCGGAGCGAAGGGGGAGACTTCCCCCTTTTTGCTAAGATTTTGAACGGGCTTTAAGGAACATGCGAAAGACAAGGGGTATGAGCGGCGCGTCCATCAGGCTGGGGGTGCTTGCCGGGTTGCTGGTTCTCACCGGGTTTCTCTATGCGGTGTTCTATCTGGGAGTTCCGTTTTGGGGCAAGCGTGATTTTGCCGCCCGCTTTCAACGGGAACTTGGCGAGTATGACGCGGTGTTTGAGGCTGCGGTGGAGACACAGACGGAAGCATGGATGGAAGCGTCAGGGGAAACGTCAAAGGAGACAACTCCTCTGCGGCATTACCGGTTGCTCAAAAAGAAACTCGCGGCGATCGAGAAACTGAACGGCGACCCGCAATTTTCAACATTGCAGACGACGCTTTCTCTGTTAAAACGCCAACGTATGCTTGCACGGTATGACCCGAACGTCCGCGCTCAATACGAGGAACATCTCCGCGCCGCCGAAAAAAAGTATCCCGCGACCGTCCACTTGCAGGCTCTATCCACGGAAACCGCGTTGAAGAACGGCTTTCCCACGATTGCGGACGCGCTGAACGCCGGGGCGGGACGCGGCGGGTCACCGCAAGAAACCTTTCTCGTTGAAACGTTTCTCGCGGCCCTTACGGAATCTTACGGCGGCAAGGAGCGGGAATGTCTGCTGGTGGATGCCGCGTTGCTTTCGATTGTAAGCGGTGCGAGCGGCGGCGAATACCGGGAGACGAACGTCGTGCTCTATCCGCTGGACTTGCAGAAGGCCGAATCGGTGAACACGTTCCGGTTTGCCGCCGAGTACGCCTACGACGCGGGGGATTTTGCGCTGTCGTCACGTTTGTTTGCCGCTCTGCCCGGCGAGGGCGCGCTTTCGCGGGCGGGTGACGCGCTGTTTTTGGGCGGCGACACAGACGGAGCCCGCGAACTCTGGCGGCTCTCGGCGGACGTGAACAGTTTGTACAATTATGCGTTATTGTCGGAGGATGCCGCCGAGCGAACTCAGGCACTCGAAGAACTGCTGGCAAGGTATGCGGATCCGTCCGAGCCCTCTTTCATCGCCGCCTTGATCCTGTATACCCGCCAGTTGAGCGACGATCGCGCCGTTGCCGTGCTGGAAACATCCCCCTACACCGCGCAGAACCCCTTGCTTGATCTGGAGTTGTGGCGGCGCACGGAAAAAAACTACCCTGCCGACCGCACCCTCGCCGGAATGTGGCTCTTGGTAGGCCGCCATATCAAAGAACCGGTGATCTACGAATACGCCTCGTGGGACTTTGGCCGGAAACGTCAATACGAAGAGTTGGCCCTGTTGCTCAAAAACGCCGCTTTGCAAGGCATTTTGCCCGGCACTTTGTCCGGTGCCGCCGATTACCGGATGCCGCAATACTGGCAGATCATGCTGGACGCGCGGACGCAAGACCCCGGCGCCGTCCGCCAGGCGCTCGCCGCGTTTCGTGATGAATCGGGAGCACAGCCCTGGTTTGTCAGCGCGAACATCGGCTGCCTGTACGAGGCGGAACGTTCGTGGAAGAACGCCGTGGAATACTACCGTATCGCCCTTACAAACGCGCCCGAAACCCCGGACAAATCACGCCTTTTACAGCGGATCGCCGTGTGCTTGGCGGCGCAGGGCAGAAACGAGGGATGAGTCACTCACCCAGTACGCGCACATGAACTGTGCGTGTTCTTGGGCCGTCGAATTCCGTAAACCAGACTCCCTGCCAGGTGCCAAGCAAGGGCTGACCCGCCGACACAATGATCGTGACGGACGGGCCGACAAGACTGGTCTTCATGTGCGCCGCCGAATTCCCCTCGGCATGGCGAAACTCCGCGCGATCCGGCGAGATGGCGTTCATCGCGGCAAGCATATCACGCGGCACATCAGGATCGGCGTTCTCGTTGATGGTAACGGCGGCGGTCGTATGCGGGACAAAAACAACGCAGATTCCCTCCCGAACCCCGGAATCGGCGACGGTCTTGCGCACTTCCGCCGTGATATTGCGCCACTCATTGGGCAAATGTGTTTGGATCGTAAACGTTGACAAGGCAGTCATACCGATAGTATAACGAAAATCACGCAAAATTGACAGCCCGCCGCTCGGCAGACGGGCAATAGCGGTTCCCGAAGGCGTCATAAACACCCCGTCCCGGCTTTATCGCAACAAACCACGCTTTTTTCGCGTTTTCTGCGGGGCACCCCTGTCAATAACTAGGGAAACGTTCACCCCCCGCGGGCAAGTTCCGGGTTTTTTGCACCGGCGAAAAAGGAATCGTGAATAAGCCGTTTGGTAACCTGGGGCATATGTGATTTTTTGTCTTTATTCAGGAATTCCGGAAATTTCACGCCGTAATATTTTTTGTCGTAATACACTTTGAAACCGATTTTTTCGCTGAACAGGAACACGATAGTTTTCTTCACCGGCGGACGGGGGCTGTCAACTTGAAAGGTATGATTCGGAAATGAGAAACAGCCGCAATTATCCGTTTTACGGGTGTATTTGGCGGCAAGCAGGGTATCAAGACTGAAGGCCGCGGGGAGGGGCGCGAAGGCGGTTTCATCCCGGCAGGCCGGTTCCCGGCGGAACCGCCGGTTGAATTCCCTGATGAAACGCGGCAGGGCGGCGTTGGCCTTTACTAGTGTGGTAATGCCGTTCAGAGCGAACCGGACGGGCAGGCGGCTCCGGAGGGTCTCCCAGAGCCGTTCAATACGCCCCTTTGCCCGGGGGCTTCCGGCGGGAATAAGTTCGCAGCCTAATGTTTCCGCTATATGGCCGAACTGGGTCTTATCCAGCGTTTTCCCGGCCGGTTGTTCCTCAACCGGCCAGTTCTCCGGTTTTTTGGTGTTAACGAAACAGGCCCCTGTTCTGCCGGCATAGAGGGCTTCAGGCACCCCATAACCTTGTAAAACGGCCCGAAACGCCTCGAAATACCCCTGAAGGCATATATGCCTCAGGCACTCGTGCTCGCACAGGTACAGAGCCAGGATGTCCCCGGCCGCGTCATCCTGAAACCCATGTAAGGCGCAGTGAACGCCTGAGCCAAGCCAGCCGGACGGGGAGGCGTCGGTTTGAACGAGTTCCCCGCACTTCGCCCACCTTTCCCGCGCCGTCCGCCTTTCGCTCCCGCTGCGGCGTGTTTTGGGGGACTGAATACCGGCATCTTTAAGTATACCGGACAGGCAGGTATAGCTGACCGTTATCCGCTCGTGTTCCTCCAGCGGTTCCCGAAAGCGGGTGAAGTTTGCTTTGTTGCAGGGGCCGCTCTTTTTCAAGGCGATAATCTTTTTTCGGACAGCCTCGTCCGTAGCGTTGAGCGGATGCCGCCCGGAGTTCCCGTGAATGACCGCCCCGCCGCCCTGTTCCCGCACCGTTTTCTTCAGGTGTTTTACCCGCCGGGTGCTCACGCCAAGTTTCCGGGCAGCCTGCTTTACCGTGCAGGCCCCCTCTATTGCGCCCTTAATAACCGCCAGCCGGGCCAGCTCTTTCGCGCTCATCGTATATTTCATCCTCCTATCTTATCCGAGGGGGGTGAACGATTCCCTCGTTAGTTCTAGGAGTCTGTAGGACTTAAGACCGGAGGAGCCGACAAGCCCGATAAGTGATATACTGGGAATATGAGCGAGAGATTCTTTCAGATTGACCGGGACATTCCGATGCTGTTCCCGCCTGACCTGCGGGACTGGCTTCCTGC
>JAISZQ010000191.1 GCA_031269165.1 Spirochaetaceae bacterium | reverse complement strand
GGGCTCTGGCGGCGGCACAGGCGGTGTTCAAGATTTGGGGCATAACCGTGCGGGTTAAAGCAATGAGGGGGCCTCGATGATTGAAGAGGGAGCGCAGGACTTTATCAAGACGGTTGGCGCGGAGGGGTGCTACGCGCTGACGCTGTGCAGGGTGGCAGAAATAGCGAATGCTACGGAAGGCACGGACGCGGGCACGGCTGTCAGCGGCATAGACTGGGGGACCGTGTTGGGTTATATCAAGCCGGATATGACCGTTGCTGACGGCGCGGCGTTTATGAAAGTCCTCACCGGCAAGGAGTGGACGAAGGAGTACCAGCCCGCAGGGTATACGCCGAAAGAGGGCGATTATCTCGTGGCCGAGTGGTACAACAAGCGGACGGACAAGACGCATTTCACGCTTGAATATCCTGAGAAGTGGAACAGCCTCAAGAACAGCGTTACGGTGAAAGAGGGCGCGATCCGCAGTTACCGCGTCTACCGGGTGGTGAAATGATTTTCGAGATTGTTGCCGTGCTGGCCGGGGCTTTTCTTATCTTTAATAATGCGGCACTGGAAAAACATTTGTATGATGAAGAGCGTTATCACCTGTTGGATAGAGAAATAATTTGCAAGGAGAAAATGCTATGAAAGACATTGCAGAAAAGCAGTTTAAGCCCTGGGGCACGGTAAGGGGTTCCGGCTGGTACCCCGCTATCGATTTGGGCGAAGACCACGGGCGCGACTTGGAGTATATTCTCCGCGCCGCCGTTCCGGTAAAAAATTGCGTGCTGGTTACGTTCACGGGCTCCATCGATGGAGAAAACTGGGAGCCGGTAACGCAGATACAGCACGCGCCGGAAGCGGTCAGTGACGAAAAGCCCGAAGACGTCTCTATTCTGGTTTTCAAGTACACGCCTGAGTGGGAACTCCTTTACAAATACCGCTATGTAAAGGCGCGGCTTTGGCCGTACCCGCAACTGCCTGACCAGCCCGACCCGGAGCCGTGGCCGGACATGACGCTCGAATACTATTGCGCCCCTCCGTTTGTGCCGCCTCCCCCTGAGCCGGATAACACGGGAGATTGAAAAAAGAGAATGGGCAAAATGAAAAAGACAATTATCGGGGACGCGGTTTTATACCATGCCCCTATGGAAGAAGTGATACGGGAACTCGGTCACGCCGATCACATTTTCACCGACCCGCCCTTTCTGTATCTCAAACAGGATTTTGACAAGCCGTTTGACGAATCCCTGTTATTTGAAAATGCCAAGCGTATATTACCGGATAACGGCTTTATCTCCCTCTTTGGCAGGGGAACCTCTTTCTACCGCTGGAACACCCGCCTTGCGGAACTGGGGTTTAAGTTTCGCGAGGAGCTTGTGTGGGATAAGCGGAGATCATCCGGCATTGCCAAACACATAACGCGTGTACACGAGACTATATCCGTGCATACTAAAAAGACGGGAATATTAAATACTCCCAGAGTGCCATACGAGGAAATGAGAGCGTATTCCCTTGACAGAATTGCCTATGATCTGCGGAGAATATCCAGCAGGCTGGACAAGCCGGACGGTATAGAGAAATTAAAAATAGTTATAGCTGAAAAGAAGGCGAGGCTTGAATTTGACGCTCATAGCAAGTATGGCGTCTCTTTTTCAGAAGACCGTATGTACGCGGATACATGCTGTGAACGCTTGTGTATGATTGAAAATGGTATGCTCGAAAAATCTATTATCAGCATAGGCCGGACCCATTGCAACGCGGTTCACCCGACCCAGAAACCCACGTACCTTGCCAAGCGTATCATAGCCCTTATATCATCCCCCGGCGACACCATATACGACCCGTTTATGGGTTCCGGGAGTTTCGGTGTGGCGTGTATGGATATGGGGCGAAAATACATCGGTTCGGAAATATCGGCCGAATACTACAAGACAGCCGTAGACAGAATAAAGCAAAGCGGCTATGAAAACGGAAGGGATAGCGAAGCCGGATTAGAGGCGAGCGAAGAGGGGCAAGCGTAATGACAGATGTTGTTCTGTGCGTAATGGGCGTAGGCACTCTTTTAGGGTTTTGTGTTTTCGCAGTGGTTGTTGCCATTGCAGGTTTCCGTAAATTTGAGAGAGAAATGAGGAGGCATGGAGAATGGAAATAAAAGAAAGGCTGATTAAATGGGCGAAAATCCTCAACGAGGCCAAGCTGGAATATGGCGATGACTTGAGCCGCTTTCAAGACGGCATGAAAACCGATGGAATAATCGCGGCATACGGCAACAGCGATAATTTACTGGAATTCCGGGGAGCTTATGATAACGAGCTTGGGGCGTGGGACGGGACAATAGTAAAAATCGGCATAAACAACGAGGGCGAAGTCTCGGCTTTCAGCGAATGCGAAAGAGAGAAGAGAAGGAAGGAATTTTGCAAGCACATTTTTTCAATGAAGCGTGTCGTGGCTATTTGGTGCCCGCAAAATGAGAAACACAAAGTATGGGCAAGCTGGCACATAACGGCACCGGATATTAACCACGGCGCGTGTTTTGATATATGGGAAGATGGGGAATTGAATTGCCGGGGCCTCCTGTTCACGGTAGATGAATTGAGGCGTTAATGGAGATTGTGAATGCGCGTTTTATGGCTGTGCCTGTGCGCCTGTTTGTTGTTCTTATCGCCGTTGCCGCTGTTCTCACAGCCGGGAACATTGGACAGTATCTATACTTCACTGGACGAATTAGAGCGGACGCTCTTGGATATTCAGAGCGAAAACGAGAGCTTGAAAGCCGACACGCGATCCTTGAGGGAGAACTTGACCGAGAGCGAAGCAGAAAACGAAAGGCTGTTGAGCTTATCGGGGGAATTGAGGCGGCTATCGAGCGAACAGGAACAGGCGTACAGGCGGCAATCGGCCTTGTTAGAACAATCCGGGAGGAGCTTAAGGAGATGGAGGCTTGCCTCAATAATTGAGGGGGCCGCGCTAATAGGGGCTGTCCTTTTCGCGGTGCTGATTGATTAGCCTGTAACCGCTTATAATGTATTCTCATTGACATTTTAAGAGTAAACTCTTACAATGTATTACTATTGACACTTTAAGAGTAACAGCGTAATATAAAGGCATGGAAGAAGAATTAGCCCAAATTAACGCGGCGATAGAGGCGATTTTGAAGGGCGGGCAGTCCTACAAGATAGAATCGGGGGGTTGAAGCCGCCAGGTTACCTACGCTGATTACAACGCCCTTGTGAAGCGGCGCGATGATCTGCAAACGCGGATAGCGGCGGTTCAGGGCTCGCTTGGGACACGGGTAACGTTTGGGTGGTAGGGGAGATTGGTGGTCGTATCTGTTCTGAGAGGCAACAAATTTTTCTCGTATAACGGCGGGGCGCAGTACAGCGGGGAAAAAATCCCCGGAGACCTCGCCGGGTGGTCGCCGATCGATCCCGATCCCAACGGGTTTCTACGGCAAACCTACCGGACGCTCGCTAAATACTCATCTACTTTATACCACACCTACCCGCCCGTGGCCGGGGCGATTGACAAACAGGCCGATTACGCCGTAGGCAAGGGGCTTTTATTCAGAAGCCAGCCGAATTACCGGGTTCTCGGCATTTCGCCTGAAAAGGCCCGCTCGTGGTCGCGGGATTTTCAGCAGATGATAGAGTTCGAGTTTTCCCGGCTTAATTTTTTTTCAGAAACAGGGGGCGATGTTCCGCACGGCGTTATCTCAGGGGGACAGCCTCCTTTATTTTTTGCGGGACGGGGCGGAACTTGATTTTATAGAAATGCCCGGCCTCGTGATAGACGATTCGGTTAATGACGATACTCACACCCTCGGCATAAAGCATGACGAGTGGTTCAGGCGCGAGGGTTTTGTTGACAACCGGGGGAACCATGTGGCGTTCCGGGACGGCGGACGGCAGAATGTCGCGCAGTTTTACATAAAGCGCATGGCCCGTCAAGTGCGGGGCTGGCCCCTTTCCTACGCGGTAATAAGCCTCGCGAAAAACGATGACCGGCACACGGACGCTACTCTTGACACGGCGGTTATGGAGAGCCTTATCGCATGGGTTACGGAGAGCGATTCGCCCGGAAGTGACGCGGCGCAGGTTGGCGACCTGCTGAAAAGTTCAAAGGTGAACAAAGGCCCGATAGCGGCGGCGATTGAGAAGATAGGCAGTATCCGGGGGGCCCTTCCCGGCTCGGTGCTCAATTTCAAGAGCGGCGGTAAGATGACCCCGGTCGATAAAAAGACCCCCGGCGCGACATTCGGGCAGTTCAAGGAGTGGATGCTTGATTATGTCGGCATGGCGACCGGGACGCCCCCGGAGGTCATTATGTCCAAATACTCAACGAGTTACACGGCGCACCGGGGGGCGTTAAACGATTTTAGCCTCTCGTTCATGTCAAAGCGCGAAGCGTTTGTTGACAGTGTTTGCTATCCCGCGCTGAGAGAGATAGCGATAAGCCTTTTATTGCGCGGAGAAGTGGATATGCCCGGTTTCATGGAGAGCGAAAGGAACCAGCGGGCGTGGCTTGACGGGGTGTGGCTTGGGCCGAACCTGGGCACGATAAACCCGGCGCAGGAAGTAAACGCGAAGAAGACGGCGGTGGAAGCCGGGTTTTCTTTGCGGGGGGACGAAGCCTACGCGGTTTCCGGGGCGACCGACTACGAAGCCTTTACCGAGAGGCGGCGTGCCGAAGAGGAATTGTTTAACGGGAAGCCTGAAAACGAGGCGGTTCCCCAAATCTTGCCGGGAGAACCGGACGAAGAGGACGCGCCGAATAATGAGGAACAGCCGGAGGCTGACCCTGACACCGGGAAGCAGGAGACGGAAAAAGAGGAGGCCGGACAATGAAAGTGTTCTGGGCGATGAGGGCCGAGGAGTTAGAGCGGTTTTACGCTTTTCGGGAAGCCGAGGCGCGGGTAAGGCGGGATTTGTCCTCTGACCTCATCAAGGAAATAAGGGCCGAGGCAAGGGACGTCTGGACATCGGAAAGCAAGCCCTATACGGCAGAAAACGGCGTTGCGAACATTGCCATCGAGGGGACACTTGAGCCGAAACGGACGCTATCCAGTTCCCTCTACGGGGAGACCACAACCTACGGCGAGATAGAGGAGGCTACAAGGGCGGCTGAGGCCGATCCCCTTGTGGAAAAGATACGGTACTCCATCAACAGCCACGGGGGAAACTGGGATGGGGTCGATTATTGCGCCGAGGTGATAAAACAGGCGAAAAAGCCCACCGAGGCGGTCGTGTATACCGGGGCTCACTCGGCGGGTTACTACCTCGCGTCCCAGACGGGGAAGGTATACGCGGCGACCAAAGGGAGTTCTGTGGGCTCTATCGGGGTTGCGGCTGAGTATTTCGACCGGGAAATGAAGGACGAGAAGGAAGGGATAAAGCGGCGCGTGTTCACGAACACGGAAAGCGCGGACAAGAGGCCGAAAGCGGGCGACCCGGAGGGCGCGGCGGTGATACAGGAACAGTTAGACCAGTATTACCGGGTGTTTGAGAACCGCGTGATAGAGGGGCGGCTCAAGAACGTTGCCCTGTTTACGGCGGAAAACATCAGGCAGTTGCGGGGCCGGTCTGTTCTGGCCGAAAAAGCATTGGAAATCGGGCTTATTGACGGCATTTTATCGGAAATGGCGGCAGACGGGCCTCGAAATAACGCATTTGGGGAGAGAAACATGAAATTACAGGAATTTCTTGCCTCCAATGCCGAAGCGCAGGGTGAATTTAACGCGCTTGTTGAAAAACAGGCGGCGGAAAAGGCCGTCGCGATGGCAAAGGAGGGCGCGGGTGCCGCAGTGGCGGCCGAGCGCGGGCGGATATTGGAGATTTTTAGCCTTTCCGGGGCAAAGATTTCCGATGAGACGAAAAAGGCGGTTGAGACGGGGGCGGACGCGGGCGAATACGCGAAAACCCGTCTTCACTCGCTTTCCGGCAGTTTGAACACGTCCAACGCGGGGGCTCTGGGCGCGCCGAATCCTGAACCCAAAAATCTGGGCGCGGCTGGCGAGGTTTCCCTGTCCGAGGACGAAATCAGGAAAATCGGCAAGATGGCGGGGGGTGGAAAATGACGTACAACACAAACGCGATAACGGCGCGTGTTACCGTGCTGAACGGGGCTCTCTTGGCGGCGGGAACGTACAAGAGCGGGCAGCTTCTGGGGAAACTCACGGCGAGCGGGAAATTCACCCTGTATGTGCCGGGGGTCTCGACCGGGGCGCAGACCATCACGGCGGTATGCCTCAATGACGTGACGCTTGCCGCTGACGGCAGGGCGCCCGTGGCGCGGGGCGAGTTTATCCGCGAGGGGGTCGCGGCGGTGATGGCGGGGCTCGCGTCTCCGGTAACGCTTACGGATATTCTCGTGGGGCAGTGCTGGGACGCGGGGATTATTCTCAACTAAGGGGGAAAGGGTAAGGTTATGGCAGAGATTTTAACAGTTACAAGGGCGTTAAAAATCACGTTTGAGGAGACGCGGACAAATCTCGCGCAGTTTTTGAGCGTGTTTTTTCCGTCCGTGCGGATTTACGCGGAGCGCGAGATTCCGGTTGACCGGATCATTCAGAAGCCGGTGCTGGCAAAGTACCGGGAGGAGGGCGGGGCCTCAAACCTTTTGGCGTATGTTCCGGGAAAGGGGGACGTTTACACGCCCCCGGTTCTCGCGGAAAGCACGCCGATAGACGAGCGGATGGCCCATTCCGTTGTCGCCGGGCTGGAGGCGAACGCGGGGCCTGAAGCGAACAGGCTTCGCCTTCTGGCCCAGATTCAGAGCCAGCATGACGAGATGATAACCCGCGCCCTGCTGAAACAGGCGGCGGACATCATGGCCACCGGCAAATTCCAGCCGGTTGGAAAAGACGGCGCGAAAGTCGGCAAAGAGTTTGATTTTGGCAGGGACGCGGCAAACACCATCAGCGCGAACTATTCGGCGAGCCCTGTCAAGCAGTGGACGGACGCCTACGACCAGTACAAGAAAAAGCGCGGCCCGCTCAACAACCTTGTGGTGATTGCCGGGGACAACTGGCTTTCGGCCATCGAAAAGAACGCGGGTTTTCAAAAGGCGGCGGAACTTCAGGGCCTCAATGCCGGATATTCCCGGCTCGTTGGGGAGGATGGCCCGCTCGCGCAGATTGTCGAGATGAAGATTCCCGGCCGGCCGTCCCGGTGCCGCATTCTTTCCTTTGGCGAAGGTTACCAAAATGACGATGGGGCATACGAGCCGTTTATCGACCCGGACACCATCATCTTTACGAGCCTCAACGCGCCCCGGATCCAGATTTACGCGGGGATTTTCCTCGTTGAAAATGGCGGGCGGCGGTGGGTCGAGACCGGACAGCTTGTCTCCGACACCTTCATCAAAAAAGACCCGGATTGCGAGGTTTTGCGCTCCCAGTCCGCGCCGCTTCTGGTGCCGGGGAACGTTGACCACATCGTGTCGGCGAAGACTACAACGGCGTACGCCTAAAAGGGGCCTGAATGCTTCCCCAATACGCTGAGGATTTGCGTTTTCAGATAGAGCGGTCGCCGTTTAGCGAAGACATCACGTTTATCGATGACGATTACACGTGGGTTGTCGATTCAGGCGGGGCCGCGTCTGTTGAATTTGAATTCGCTTTTCTCAACGGGGAGGCGGCGGATACTGATTTTGACTACACCCTTGTTTCGCTTGGTGCCGGTGTCGGCGTTGTGGTGCGCGGGATATTCGACAGCAGTACGGAGCGGGACGAGGGGAACAAGGCGGCGCGGACGAAGCCGAGGGTGATAGTGTTCGGGTGGCCGAAGGCGGCGCGGGCGGGCACGAGGCTGATTGTCCGTGACCGGGAATACACGGCCGCTTCTTTTGAAAGGGACGCGAATCTTGGGATGGTGGTGTGGCTTAGATGAGACGGATAGGCGCGATAGTTATTGATGGGGAAATGGTTGATTTATCCTCGCTTGTTGAGCATTTTACCTATATGACTGGTGACGCGCTTTACCATGTTGGTGAAACGGCGGCCAAGGAGCTATACGAAGAGAAACTAAAGGGGATATTGCATCCCCGAAGTTTTAATTACTGGGGAACTCCACTGAGCCCCAAAGGGAAGCGCATGGTCAGTTTCAGCCTTGCGAAGAATAACAGCGTTATCGTGCGCTCCTATCCGATGAATGTTTACCGGGCGAAGGGCGAGACGGGTCCCCGCTCGGCGAAGCGGACGGCCGGGCGCGGCATATTCCGCAGTTTTGAAAGCGGCTTTGACGCGGCGGGGGCGGCGGAAACCGCCCTTGAGTATATTTTGCGGAACAGCGAGGTTTTTAAACCCAAAGAAAACAAGGGGTGGAACACGAGGATGCAAAAATGACCATAGGAGAGATTGTCGAAGCGGTAAGGGCAGACCTTGCCGGGAAACTTCCCTCGCTACTTGAGGCGGGCGGCGCGCCTGATTTCGCGCGGTATACCGTTGGCTACCCGGACAATCAGGACGAGACATTCTGCTGTGTCGGGCTCGCGGCGATGAAGGGCAAAGAGAGCGTTGAAATTATCATTCATCTTACCCTTCCCGGACTGTCCGAGACTTGCTCTTACGTCTATCTGGAGGGGGTAAGGAAGTATCTTGACACGAAATTTAAGCCATCGAATCTTGGGTATGACACCAGCGCGTGGGAATTGCAGGTGTTTGAGACGGAATTAAATCACGGCGACATTCAGGCGTTATTCAGCGTCACGATGTCCCGTGAGTTAGACGATTGCTGTTAAACAGCGAAGGAGAGGATAGATGAGTTTGAGAGACCGGAGGGTAATATCCTCCATGACGCCGGAAGCGAAAGCGAAGGCGCAAAGGTTAGAGTCGGAGGGCAGAGACCCCGTCACCGGGAAAAAGGAGGGCGCGAAGGCGTCCCCCTGTCCGGCGTGCGAAGTAAAGGCGGCGGGAAAGCGTGACGCTTCCCCGGCCAAGACGGGAACGCCCGGCGTTTCCGGTGAAAACAGAGGAGGCGCGGCATGAAAAAACTGATCGGCAACAAAGCAATGCTGTTTTTCGACACCTTCGACCCGTCCCGCGTGATACACGGGGACGGCACGGTTACCACCGCGGCTAACACGTGGTATTTCGTTGTCGGGAGGGGGACGGGCGAATCCGGCATACCGCAAGGCTTCAGGCAGGGCGGCATTTTCCGCTCGCCCAAAACCGGATCGGCCCAGCTTGTTCTGGAGGTCGGCGACCGGGTCATGCCCATTGACCCGAGCCGGTTTTGCAAGACAAGCGCGGACTGGAGCGTTGAGCAGGGAACGATTGACGTTGGTGACGATTGCGATCCCGGCGCGACCCTGCTCGACGGCGTGCTCAAACTGTCCGGCTCTTTTTCCGGCTTCTTTCAGGAGGATTTAGAGACCGGGGATTTCACCGAGGTCACGTTTGAAATTCTTAACCGCTTTTTCGACCTCGCCGAAGACGACGGGGAAGGGAACTACGCGATCACGCCCCGCACAAACGACATCTTGTTCCTGATGATCCTTCTGAACAGCGAAGTGAAGGCCGGGCAGATGGAGAAGTGGCTTTTGACACCTATTGTCATTCCAAGCCTCTCGTCCAGTATCGGCATGACGGACGCGCAGAATATGGACACTTCTTGGCAACAGGGCGAGGGACAGGCGCTTCTCTACCGGACACCGCACCGGTAGCGGTTAGCGGGGCTTGGGCGGCGGACTTGAGCCCCGCATATTAAGAGGTATCACAATGGCGGTAATTTTTCCATTGCCAACAAACGTGCCGGAGGCGGCCAGCACCGGCTACCAGAGGCAGAACACGCTTATCTACGCGGAAATGACGGGGTATCTAAATATCACCCTGTCGGACATGGACAACCCGTCCGCGCCGCTGGTGCTGGCGGGGAGCGTGTTCGAGGTGAACGCGGGGCTTTACCGGGTAACCTCGGACGAAACAATATCCGGCACGCCGTCCACCGGGCAAAACTACGTCTACGCGGTACCGAACGCGGGCGGGTGCGCGTTCCAGTATTCGGCGACCGCGCCAACGTGGAGCGCGGCGAAAGGCGGGTGGTACGACGGCAACAACCGCGCCGTGGCGAAGACGTATTATGTGTCGTCACAGTACAACAACAAGGTGATACTGGACAGCCAAAAGGCGATGTCCGAGATAAACACAAAACAGCCGGTGCCTACATCGGGCGGGACGCTGGTTCTCACGGGGGCTGTCAACCAAATCAGTACCGCCACTCTGGAGCCGGGGTGGTACCGTGTCGATATTAAGGCGGGGAAGGGCGGCAGAGCCGGGGCGTTAGGCGAACAAAAAAACTTTGGTTTTGCCGCAGTGGGCAAAACAGATATAATCTACGGGACAGGAGGGGACGGCGGGGACGGATACCCCGGACTCGGCACGGGCGGAAGCGGTACCGGGGGGTCGTCTTTTATTTACTCCATTCTTTTTGGCGAAATTACCGTAATGGGCGGAAGCGGCGCCGGAGGTGACGGAGGCTACGGGGGCGGCGGCGGTGCGGGCGGCTACGGCATCGGTTCCGACAGCCCCGACAACTACGGAAAAGGCGGCAGAAACGGTGTCGGCGGGAACGGCGGCGGCGGGAACGCCGGAGGTGGAAGCGGCTACTACGGCGGCGGAACCGGTGTCGGAAGCGGCGGCAAAGGGGGAGGCTACGGCGAAAGCGGCGGCGACACGACCACACAAAGCACGACCACACAAGGCGGCGATTCACAAAAAAAACGGAAGGATGCTTTTGATGCCCCCGATTCCTTCTCAATATCGTATCAGGGAGGGGGCGCGGGCGCGAACGGCGGCACGGGCGGCACGGGCCTTAAAAGCACCTCCTCCGGCTGGCTGCGCATATACCGGATGGCGTAAATGCTTGTGGACGTGAAAATCGGCAAAGGGGGTATTGACGTTTTTTTACGCCGTCTGGTATGATACGGGCATACTAAAGTATAGGAGTGTTATATGAGAAAATTGGGAAGATGTA
>JAISZQ010000384.1 GCA_031269165.1 Spirochaetaceae bacterium | reverse complement strand
GAACGGCGTTCCCTGCCCCGGATAAGAAGACCGGGGCTGACAAAAACGGAACGCCGTCCACGGGCCGCCCCTCTTTTACGGTTTTGAGGAGGAGGACGGCCGTGTTTATGAGCGCTGATTCCGGCGCGCGCGACACCCTGTTGGGGCGAAGAGGCGGCGGATAATGGAAAAGGGAAGATACCGGGAAAACCGCGCAAAAAGGGCCTGAAGAGGGCCGAAAAAGGGTGATTAGCGGCTTAAAACGTTTCCGAGGGGGGGGGGGGAGAGATCACGAGGAATTTATTCGTAAAAGACAAAACCGTTTTTTGCATAACCAGCCTTTCTTATATGCTCCGGCACTACCGCCGGGCAATCATAGGTATACCACACGCGAAAAACTTTGTCAAGGGGGCGCGCAAACGGTCATGTACTTTTTTAACCGACAAAGGTTGTGAAATCAGCATAATTTTGAAGAGCATGAACCCAACGGACCTTCGACCCGCAACCTCAAGGGATTGGAAATCTCCGGCTTGGAAATCCTCGGCCAAAGGCCCCCAACGACACGAACAGTTGCTCTGAAAATGGGCAGATTTGCGGTTCACGGCGACGAAGCCTTCGTGTATCGTTGTTGCCGTCTGACCGCCGTCTTATGCGGGCATTGCCACCGCCGTCTTAGAGCCTGTTCAAAAACCCCACGAGACACAACCCTCCGCTGTGATTCGGGGGCGTTGCGGGGGTCTGACCTACAACCCTCAACGTCCTGTTTCGGGTTTCCGGCCGGGGCGTACTCGGTAATGCGTCCATCCGTGGACGCTGAGCAAACCCTGCGGTTTGCTTAAGGTACGCCCACAAAACCATGCACCGCATGGTTTTGTCCCCGCTGAGGGGGATAGCGGAGGACGGCTCAAACCATCGCGGGGTATACCCCGCGATGGTTTGAGCTGGCCGTAGCGAAGGGGGAGACTTCCCCCTTTTTGCTGAGATTTTGAACAGGCTCTTCACTTGTTGACAGTGGAAGGCTTTCCCCCCTCATAAGCACGCAGAAAACGAATCCCTGTCCGCGCCGTTTATATGGTCCCTTCGTCTCCGTACCACGACAGGTTGCGGGTGAGGAACATGACGAGGGCGACGATGACGAAGGCGCCGATTGAACCGATTAAGAGGGCATAGGATTCGGCGTTGAGGACGGCGTAGAAGAGTACATAGGAGACGGTAACGGTGAAACACACGGAGAAACTGTGCCGCCACGAAGTGACGAGGGTGCGGGCGTAAAGGGTGAGCATGGCGGTAACGGCTACTGCGGCGATGAGGTAGGCGGCGAAGAACGGGATCTGTTCCGAAAGAGAGAGCAGGAGAAGGTAGAATATGATGTTGCCGAGCCCTGAGAGGAGGTAGGGCACGGGGTGGATTCGTGTTTTGATAAAAATTTCGAGGAGGAACAGCGTGAGGAACGGGATCACGAGGAATATGATCGCGTACTTTACGGCGCGGATATTGAGTGAATAGGTGTCGATCTGCCGGTAGAAGTCCACGCCGAAGGCCGAGGCGGCTATGTCGCTCGGTGTCCCATCCGCGAACTGCTGCCAAAAAAGCGGGATGGTGCGGCTTAAATAACTCACGTCCCAGACGGCGCTGAAATCGGTGTCGCTTATCGTAGAGGCAGCGGGCAAAAACGCGCCCTGGAACGAAGGGGATGCCCAGTCGGAGGCCACCTCGACATGGGTGTCCTTGCCGATCGGAAGTACGCGCAACGATTTACCGCCCTGTATCGAGATGCTGATGTCGAATGCGGACGGGCTTGTTGTGAAACCGAGGCCGGGAATCGCGGCGTAAATGCCGGCCGTGTTGTTCTTTTCCCCGGTGAGGGCAAGGTCGCGGCTCCCCGGCTGGAAGAAGAGGTCGTCGCCGTTCCATAAGGCCGTGTTGATTTTGCGGATACCCTTCTGGCTTGAAAGCGAGACAACCAGTTCCGCGCCCTCCAGATGGAGGGTTTCGTTCGGCGCAAGACGGGAGATTGCCTTCGACGGGTCAAAATCGCCGCTGAGGGTTAACTCGCCGTAAAAGAACGGCACCGAAAAGATGCCGCGCTTGCGTACTTCCGTCTTGAAATCGGCCTTGACGGTGAGCGTTTCAGGCGTTACCACGAGCGTGAACGGGTATTCGGTGATGGAAACGGTCTCCCCGCCACTCTCCGTTTTGGTGCGGGTCTCAACGGTGCGGACGCCCGGTATCCTCACGACCGGGCCGCCTTCCGAAAGTTCCGCGCCCCACGCCTCCATGATGTCCTTCTCGGCGGCCTGGGCAGTCCTCGACCGTTCCCTGACAAGTTCTCGTATCATGTTCAGCGGAATGAGGAGCAACAGCACCAAAACACCTAACATGACGACCTTGAACGTATACCCCTGAGTAAACTTCTTGACCTTTGCCACAGAACTTTCGCTTGCCATAGGACCCCCCATAACATTAAGCGGTCTTTCCAACACATACCATAACATACCATCGGGAAAGGCTCCGATCGGTATTGTAACAAAACAGGGAAGCGATGTCTAGCAAAACAGGAAACAGCCGCCTTCGTCGTTTACGACGATTTTTCCTTCTTGAAAATTTTTGAAAATCATTTCGTTGAGCCCGTTCCAAAACCCCACGAGGTTTTTTCCTCACCGTGATTCGGGGGCGGGGCGAGCCCTGCGGGTCGCCTTCGGGGGTGGTACCCTACAGCCCTCAGCGTCCTGCTTCGGACTTTCGGGCCGGGGCGTACTCAGTAATGCGTCCGTCCGTGGACGCTTGGGGTACGCCCACAAAACCATGCACCGCATGG
>JAISZQ010000347.1 GCA_031269165.1 Spirochaetaceae bacterium | reverse complement strand
AATACTGATTTTAACCTAATCAAAATACTAAAAACGGCTTATTTATCGGGGTTTTTGCACTATTTTTTGCGAAAAAAAGCGCGAAAATTTTCTAAGTCCCACAGGCTCCTAGGGGGCTTCCCTTGTGCGCGTCGCGAGGAGTACGGGCTACGGCATCCCCCTTCGGGGGAGAGCAAGCTTAAGAAAAAGGATGGAGGAGGGGGAAGTCTCCCCCTCGCTCCAGCCACGCAAACCCCTACAGGTTCCAAAAGGGTTTGCGCGTCTTACGCTACCCCCTCTGCGGGGTGGGCCGCCCCCCGCAACGCCCCCCGTTCCCAGCCCCGCCCGTCATTGCGAGCGAGCCGCTCGTAGAGCGGGCGAAGCAATCCAGACGAGGGGCGTTCTCCCTGGATTGCTTCGCTACGCTCGCAATGACGAAGCCGCCCACGTCCCTTTTAACCACGGACGTCACGAACAAATACGTTTTTTTGTCCGCGAATAAACGCGAATAAGCGCGGATAATACCCGCCTATGAGCGTCTATGCGCACACATTCGCGGACCCTCGTCGTTTTGCTCCTCGCAATGACGGTCATGCCACGAACCACGCGAACAGCCCCAACGGACCTGCTTATTGCTCAAGCTGCCTCATATAAGCCACCACGTTTTCGTTCCGCTTGATGACTTTGGCGGGTATGGGTTTGCGGATCTGCTCAATCACCTGGCGGGCGATTTTCTTGTCCTTTATCTCCGTGGGCTGCACGGGTTTAACTTTGGCTGCCATTTTGTTACCTCTTGTCTTAACGATACCAGTTTTCCGGGTGTTGGGCAACGCTTTTATCAAAAAAATCACGGCGAAACGCAACAGCGCGTATCACGAACCGGAAGAAGCCCGCCGCCTTTAGCTGGGGGCTGTTTCCGCGAGGGACAGTTCACGGCGAACCATGTTACTGATGATTTCCGTAGGACTTTGCTTTGTCTCCAGCATTTTCGCCGTAAGGTATCCGGCGGACAGACGGTCAAGGATAACCATCATGTTCCGGTGCTTGATAAACGGCCCCTCTACCGTGGGGCTAATCTCCGGCGTGGTCTTGGTCAAAAGTTCGTCAAGTTCCCATGCTTCCTGTTCGGTCATGTCAGACATTGTAATTGCTCTCCTTCGCATTACTCCGCATAATAATAAAATTCTTTCCGGCATTTCATGGCGTGAAAGACATTATATAGTACTTCAACTTAATAAAGTACAAAAGGGAGGCCCTCACACTGGATTGCTTCGCCCACTCTAATGAGCGGCCCGCTCGCAATGACGGGCTTGTTCGTGTTGGTTCGTGTGGTTCGTGGCAGAGCCGTCATTGCGAGACGCAACGCGGCGAAGCAATCCAGACGAGGGGCGTTCTCCCTGGATTGCTTCGCCCGCTCTAATGAGTGGCCCGCTCGCAATGACGGAGGGCGTTCATTCCCATCCGGCGCGACATCATTTTCCATTCTCCATTTATCATTTTCCATTCGCGCGAAGTGCGCTCCTCTCGCCAGAATTGCCGGATAATGGTATCATCATCACCATTACCATCACCGCAAGGAGCATGGAGAACGGAAAATGGAAAAAGGAGGTTCCCGTGATTACGCTGGAACGCATACGGCTGGTAAACTGGCATAACTTTGAGGACACGCTCATCGACATCGGGAATCGCTGTCTGCTGGCCGGGGATAACGGTTCCGGCAAATCCACCATCATCGACGCTATCCAGTACGCTATGGCAGCGGACCTCCGCAAGGCCCGGTTTAACACCGCCGCCGGGGATCGCAAGGGTGGCGGACGGGACCTCTTGGGGTATGTGCGCTGCAAGTTGGGGGCCGACGATACGGAGTACCGCCGGGGTGATACGGTGTCCCACGTGATGCTGGAATTTTCGGTAAGCGAGGCGGCAAGCGCAACGGCAAGTACGGCGGCGGGCGCGGGAAAGGGCATTTTTGCGGCGGGGGTCTGCGTGGAGGCTTATACCGACGGGCGGCTGACGGAACATTTTTGGATTGGCGATGCTGTTGCCATTGCTGCGGTGCGGACGGCGGAGGGGCTGCCGGGGAGTACCCCCTTGGGGTACCGCCAGTTTCGGGACTTGCTGGCCGGGGATGGGAGTCGCACCGTCTTTTACGAGTCCAAGCGGCTCTATCTGCGGGACTTTACCAATCGGCTTGGGGTGTGGCGGCGTTATGCGGAATTCAACCCCTATCTGGAGGCGTTTACCCGGTCGGTGAGTTTTACGCCGCTTGTGTCGGTCGATCGCTTTGTCTGCGACTATATTCTGGAAGACCGCCCGGTGGAAATCAGCGCGATGAAGGATAACCTCGAAAGTTACAAGGAAGCGGACCGTCAGGCACGGGGCGCGGTCTTGCGGATCGAGGCTCTGAGAAAGATAAACCTGCGGGCGGCGGAGTGGCGGAATTACCAGGGCCTCATCACGAAACAGGAGTATCTAAAACTCAGGATAGAGCGGGACATGGAGGAACAGAAACGGGAGGACAAACGCCGACGCTTGGGGGAAGCCGAGGAGAAGACCCGTTTTCTGGAAAAGGAGATTGCCGGGCTTGAGCGGCAACGGTTTGAATGGGAGCAGGAACGCGGGGAGACCGAAGCGAGCCTCGCGGCCAACGAAACCCACATCCTCTACCAGCGGATTGAGGAGCGGATAGCCCGCCTCGAAAAAGACCTGAAAGAAGCGGAACCCCGGCGGGACCGGTATATGCTCCTCAAGTCCCAGTGCGAAAGTCTTTTGGGCCATTCTTTGGGTCGTCCTCTGGGCCAAGACCACGCCCGCGACATAGAGACCGTGGAAACGGAAGAGGCGAAAAGCCGGACGGAGAAGGAGGAGGCCCGACGCTTGAAAGCGGAGGCGGTTCTGGCCCTGCGGGAGACGCTGGCGGAACTGGCGGACCTCGAACGGGGCATTCCCCGCTATCCCGAAGCCCCCACCGCCCTGCGGGACGCGCTGAAAGAGGCCGGCATCGACGCTTGGTTTCTGGCGGACACGGCGGAGATTGACGACCTTGCCTGGGCAGACGCGATAGAGGGCTGGCTCAACACCCGCCGCTTTGCCATTCTGGTGGATAGCGAGGAATTTCAGAAGGCCCTCGAAGTGTACGACGGGCTTCCCCGGAACGTCGGCGGGGCCCTGCTCCCCAATCTGGAAAAGATGCGGGGTGCGGCAATACGAAAGGGGAGTCTCGCGGAACTGGTCAGCACCACCTCTCCCTACGCCCGGATATACCTGGACTATGTGCTGGGCGAGGTGATCCGCGCCGACATAGGCAGCCTGAAAAACTATGCTTTTGCCGTGACCAAAGAATGTATGTCCTACGGCAATCACACCGCGTCCCGCATACGGGAGGAGGTGTATAAGCGGCACTATCTGGGACAGGCGGCCCGCAAGAAGCGGCGGGACTTCCTGAAGGCCGAGTCGGAACGACTTAAAGGGGAACGGGACGAGGCGGAAGCGCGGGAAAAGGAGGCGGCAATCCGGGAGGATCTCTTTCACCGGGCGGCGCGGACGCTCACGGAAATCCAGCTCCTCGTGCCCGCTGTGGAGGAGTGCGAAAAACTTTTCAGCGATCTGTCCCGTGCCAAAACAGACTTGGCCGCCGTTGATACGGCGAGTTTCAGGGAACTTCAGCAAAAACGGGACGCGCTTATCAAACAGATTCGGGAGGCGGAGACGGAAACCTATCGTCTGCACGAAAGTTTGGGCGGGGTCCACCGGAGTGCCGCTGATCTGCGGGAAGATATTGCCACATTGGAATGTTCGCTTGAGGAAAAAGCCGGGGCCATCCGTTCTTTTGGCGAAGCCCACCCGCTGGAAATCGGCGAATGTGAGACCTATGCGGAAAAGCAGATGGAAAAGAACAGCCTGCGAGACTTGGCAAGCAGTTATGAGTCCACGCTCAAGGGCTACCGGACGCGGGTGGATAACCTTAAAAAGGACTATCAGACCCTTGCCCAGGTCTATGACCGGGAGTTCAACGCGCTGCTCTCGCTGGAACCCTCGGAGAACAGCGAGGCGGAACAGATTTTGAAACGGCTGGAGATGTCGGAACTGCCGGAATACCGTGAAAAGATCGCCCGCGCGCGGCAGGACGCGGAAAAGGAATTCAAAGATCACTTCATCTCCCGCTTGAATGAGCTTATTGAGGAGGCGCGGGAAAGTTTTCGGGAGATCAACGAGATTCTGCGCGCTTTGAGTTTTGGCCGGGATCAGTACCGCTTTACGCTGGAGGAACGGAACGACCGGAAGGGGCAGATACAGATTATCAGGAAGGCCGCGGAAATTCCCGCCCAAGAGGAAAATCTCTTTTCCCAACTGGTGGACCCCGCCGAATTGAAGGCCGCCCAAGACCTTTTTGACCGGATTCTCAACGCCAACCTCGACTCTCCTGAGTTGCGGAGTATCTGCGACTACCGCACGTACTTTCACTACGACATCAAGATCAAAGAAACCGATGTGATCGATCCGGGCACGGGAAAACCGGTGGAACTTTCCCTGTCCAAGGTGCTGCGGGAGAAGTCCGGCGGCGAAACCCAGACTCCGTACTACGTGGCCATCGCCGCGAGTTTTTACCGTTTCTACAAAAGCCGGCCCGAAAGCACGATACGGCTCGTGATGTTTGACGAGGCCTTTAACCGCATGGACGACGAGCGCATCGGCAAGATTCTGAAGTTCTACCGGGACCTGAACATTCAGATCATCAGCTCCGTCCCCACCGAAAAGATCGAGGCCATCGCCCCCCACATGGACCGGATCAACCTCGTGATCCGCCACGGTTACTCCGCCCGCGTGCGGGATTTCCACACCGATGAGGGCGCGCGCGCTTCGCGCGAATTGAAAATGATAAATGGATAATGGAAAATGAAGAGTCGTCATTGCGAGCCGCTCGTAGAGCGTAGCGAAGCAATCCAGTGTGGGGGCCTCCCCCGTCTGGATTGCTTCGGGCTACGCCCTCGCAATGACGGCCCTGCCACGAACCACGCAAAAACGACATTCTCCATTTTCCATTCGCGTAGCGCTCTGGATTGCTTCGGGCTACGCCCTCGCAATGACGACTATGCCCCGCGTCTCGCAATGACGGGCTCATCGGATGCGTCCTTTCGTGAGGTCCATGGTTACATAGTGTCTGTCCACAAAGTCAGTGCATAAACGACGGTTGCGATTTTGCGGCCAGACATCGCATTTTTTCGCCTAAAGGCTACAAAATTATGCCGGCCTTACCCTGTTTGCCGATAAAAAAAAGTACATGACGTTGCCCTGCATAAAAAACCCCGGTATTATTTTCCGGTCTCAAGCAGTATAATAGAAGAGAATAAATCGGCGGTTTCCGAAAGGAAGGGCATCATGCAGAAAAAAGAGATTAACGAAAACATTGTTCCCGAAATTAACTATCTCGTACAGAGAAAATGTACGCCGGAGTGGCGGATCAAGCGCGACCCCATTGATTTTTACGACATCACCTATGTTACGGCGGGAAGCGCCCGTTACACAATCGACGGGAAAGAGTATGCGGTCAACGAGGGTGATCTTCTCTGCATACCGCCGGGACACACGCGGGCAGCGGTCTCCCTACCGGAGAGGCTTATGCACTGTTTTGCGGTAAACTTTTCCGCCTACGACATCGCGGGGAATCCCACGCGCATTCCCTTCCCGTTGCTCAGTCACATCGGCATCCGCCGGGACCTCATCCGCTATTGCCACGAACTCACCACGGCTTGGGTCGAAAAGGAACCGGGCTACCTCATCAGGACGCGCGGCCTGCTCCTCCTGATTCTCCACATCCTGTTTGAGCACATCGTCTACAACATCGACTCGTCAAACCGCGACTACCGCATCAAGAAAACCTGCCGCCACATCGCCGCCCACTACGCCGAAAAGTTCTCGGTCAAAAAAGTCGCCAAATCGACCGGCCTCAACCCCGTTTACTTTGGCGCGCTCTTCCGCCAGCAAACCGGCCTCACCTTCCATCAATACGTCGCCCGCATCCGCGTAAAAAACGGCGAAAATATGCTCCGGTCGGGCGAATACAAAGTCTGCGAAGCCGCCGAACACTGCGGTTACTCCGACGTCTTCTACTTTTACAAACAGTTCAAGCGCATCTTGGGCTATGCGCCTTCCTCGTGCATTCCCAAACGGGGTGGATAGAGCCTCTTGCTGGAAAAGGGAAGAACGCGAGAGGCTTTTATAGTGCTTCTCCAAAAGAAATATAAAGAGGGGGAAAGCCTTCCCCCTCGCTACGGACTTGCGTCCTCCGCTATCCCCTTCAACGGGGACAAAACCATACGGTGCATGGTTTTGTGGGTGTGCCCCCAGCGTCCACGGATGGACGCAAAATAGAGCACACCCCGGCCCGGAAGTCCGAAACAGGACGTTGAGGACTGTAGGGTGCCCCCGCAACGCCCCCGAATCTCGGCGGAGGATTGCATCCTGCGGGGTTTTGGAACAGGTTCTTAAGTTGTTGACAGCGGTGTGCCAACCCGCCGACTCACGCTAAACCGTCCGCTGATTTCACAGCATATCGTCCAGCGTGAACAGGCCGCGCCGGGGGAGACCTGAACCGGCCAGCCACTCGGCGGCGCGAACCGCCCCGGACGCGAAGCCTTCCCTATTGCGGGCGCGGTGGGTGATCTCTATCGTGTCCGCGTCGCTGTCGAAGAAGAGCGTGTGGGTGCCCGGATCGCTCCCCGTGCGGAGGCTCGCAAAGTGCAACTCGTCCTGTGCGGGCGGGCGGTCGAGTTTGTCGTAGACCGCTTTCGTTTTCCGAGTCTGCGCGGCGAGCACTTTTTCTACCAGCGTCTTCGCGGTGCCGGACGGGCTGTCCGCCTTCTTGTTATGGTGGGACTCATAGCCCGCGATGTCGTATTCCTCGTACGGGCAAGCGGCATTCGCGGCAAACGCGGCGATCTTCAGGAAGAGCCGGACGCCGATGGAATAGTTGGACGACCAGATGAGGCTCCCCTTCGCGGCCTTCACCGCCGCTTCCACGTCCGGCAACTGGTCGTACCAGCCGGTGGTCCCCGTTACCACGGGAATCCCGGCGGCCAGCAGGGCCTTGATGTTCCCCACAGCGGACGCGGGACTGCTAAACTCGATAGCGGCATGAACGGTGCCCATGCCCTCGCCTATCTCGGCAACAGACCGCCCGATGACGCGCCCGCCCGTCCCTTCCGCAAACGGCCCGATAGACGGGTCGATAAATGGGTCGATAACGGCGACAATAGCATGACCACGGGCAAGAGCCGTTTTCTCGATCAACCGCCCCATTTTGCCGTATCCGACTAACGCGATGTTCACGGCACCCTCCTCACGTTCCGCGCCGACGGCACCCGCCGCCAGGCAGGGGAAATCTCAAACAATAACACAAACCGTTTCATGCAAAACTCCTTCGACTAACCGCTAACCGCGTCAACCGCTCTGCCGGCCACCCTACAGTGATGCTCCTTTATAATACCAAACACCAAAGTGCCGGGGGCGTTGCGGGGGGCTCCCTACAGTCCTCAGCGTCCTGCTTCGGACTTCCGGGCCGGGGCGTACTCAGTCCTGCGTCCGTCCGTGGACGCTTGGGGTACGCCCACAAAACCATGCACCGCATGGTTTTGTCCCCGCAGAGGGGGATAGCGAAGGACCCTAAGCGCAAGCGGCGGGCCGTAGCGAAGGGGGAGACGCGGCAACCTGTTGCCGTC
>JAISZQ010000260.1 GCA_031269165.1 Spirochaetaceae bacterium | reverse complement strand
TCAGTAATGCGTCCGTCCGTGGACGCTTGGGGTACGCCCACAAAACCATGCACCGCATGGTTTTGTCCCCGTTGAAGGGGGTAGCGTAGGGCGTAGACCGAAGCGAGGGGGAAGACTTTCCCCCTTTCGCTGGGTTTTGGAACAACCTCACCTGAAAAAAGCCATGCAGATCCTCATGCCGCATGAAGGATGAGGGCATTTCTATTGAACGTTGACAATGGCTTGACACTCCCTTGACCAGATTTGAAAAAAACGTTATTATACAAGAAATCATTGTTTGCGGTTTTTCGTTTTATGGCTTGGACAACGAGTGTGGAGCGAGGGGTTGCGGACTATTCTTAATTTGGAGGAAATATGAAGATGAGTAAAGTAACACGGTATCTCGTTCTTGCGCTGGCATTGGTCTTGCCGGTGGCCGCGCTGAGTGCGGGCGGCAAGGGGCAGACTGCTGCTCAGGACGGGTCACTTCGGGTGCTGAACTATTTGGACTTGACGTCTGCTAATAGTTCGGATGAAATTACCAAGGTCTGGGATGCTTTTAGCAAGGTGCACCCGGACATCAAGGTCGTGCGGGAGGATCTCTTTAACGAGCCTTACCACAACAAGGTGGAGGCGTATGCGGCGGCCGGGCAACTCCCCGACGTGCTCTATGCGTGGCCATCGGGAAGGTCAACGACGCTTCACACCCAGAAGCTGTTGAAAGACCTCACGCCATTGATTCGCGCCGAGGGGTCCGCGTTCGCGCAGGGCTTTCTCCCTCAGGCGCTTGATCCTGCGGCCCAGGGCGGCGGCTATGTGGCCATTCTCCCCCGCGCCATTACGTCAAGCCACGCTTTTTACGTGAACACCGAGGTGCTTACCGCCGCGGGGCTGACTCCGGCCAAGACCTACGCCGAACTCAAGGCGCAGGTGCCGGTGCTCAAGGCGAAGGGGATTGATACGGTAGTCATGGCCAACCAGGAATCGTGGGTCATGCAGTCCTGCCTCTTCTCCCTCGTGGCGGGACGTTTCGGCGGCGAGGGCTGGGAAAACGCCATCCTATCGGGAAAAGCCAAGTTTACCGACCCCGCTTTTGTCAACGCGCTTGCCTTTATCAAGACGCTGTATGATGACGGGGTGTTGTCCAAGGCGACGCTCTCCACGGACTACGGCAGTGTAGTCGGCCAGTTTGGTACGGGCAAGGGCGCGTATCTCATCGACGGGGATTGGCGGGTCGGCGCGTTCATCACCGACAAGTCCACCGGACAGGCGGTTATCCCTCCGGCTCGGCAGGAAAAGATTCTCATCACCGTGTTTCCCGACATTCCCGGCGCGAAGCTGAACAAGTCAACGTCCGGTATTTTGGGAACGGGCTGGGGCATAAACGCCGGTGTTCCGAGTGGTTCCGACCGGGAAAAGGCCGCATGGGCACTGGTGAAATGGCTTTCCGGCAAGGAAATCCAGACGTGGCTCCTCGAAACCGGCGGCATCGCAACGCCCACGGTAACCGGTATTAACGTGGGAAGCCTCGCGCTTGAGCCGATGCAGAAGGCAGTCACGAATTTGGCCAGCCAGTATACGGCGATGACCTCGGTCATTGACGGGGTGTTCCACAGCGACGTGTTCAATCCTCTGAACGACGGGTTGCAGGAACTGGGACTTGGTTCCAAGACTCCCCAGCAGGTGGCAGCAGACGTACAGAAGGCGTTTGACGCCTGGAAAGCGGCGCAATAGGCGTTTTCCTGTTGCGGAAGCGGGACTTCGCCCGCTTCCGTGACGATGTACGATGAGGCTGTTCCAAAACCTCAAGTTTTGGAACAGCCTCCGATAACAAAACAATGCGCCCTGATTATAAAAAAAAACTTCCCTAAAAGCGTAAGGAGCGTAAAATGAGTGATTTATCCGCGAAGCGCGAACAGCGTTTGGCATATATTCTTTTGGTGGCGCCGGCCGTGCTGATTTATTTCTGCGTCATGGCTTTTCCCACCATTTTTTCCGTCATTCTGAGTCTCACCAACTATAACGGCGGACGGATTTTCGGCAATTCCCGCATGGCTTTCGCGGGACTTGACAGCTACATAAAAATCTTTCAGGATTCCTACTTCTATCTGGCTCTCAAGAACAACATGCTGATCGTTTTTATCTCGGTGTTCGGGCAGATTCCGCTGGGGTTCATTCTGGCCTACATTCTGTCCCGCAAACTCGTGCGGGGAACCGACTTCTTTCAAACGATGATCTATCTGCCCAACGTGATTTCGGCGGTCATCATCGGCATTCTGTTCAAGAGTTTCTACCAGAGTCAGGACAGCGTGTATATGGAAATTGTGCGGTTTTTCAAGCCCGGCGCGGAGTTTACCGTGAACGAGTATCCGATGATACCGGTGCTGGTGGTCATGCTCTGGATGTACACGGGGATGTACGTTATCATCTTCCTCGCCAACCTCCAGCGTATTGACACGTCGATCATCGAGGCATCGAAGATTGACGGCGCGACCGAGGCGCAGGCCCTCTGGTACATTATCTTGCCGGCACTTTCCGGCGTTATCGTAACGAGCGCGATTCTGGCGATTTCAGGCTCCCTCAAGTCGTTTGACCTGTTGTTCGTGATGACCCAGGGCGGCCCGGCAAACCGGACGAGCGTGCTTTCGTTGTATATGTATAACAAAGCGTTCCGGGGCGCGCCGAACTATCCGCTGGCAAACGCCATCTCCACGGTCATGGTGATTATCAGCTTTATCCTCATCGGCATAACGCGAAGTGTGGAAAAACGCTTCGGCGGCAAGGAGTAGACTATGGCGGATGTGCGAAAAGGGAATATCCCCGCGAAAATTATCATTTATATTGTGATGGCGGTCTTCACCATTCTGGCGATCTACCCCATTCTGTGGCTGTTTATCCAGTCGTTCAAGACCACGCAGGAATACCTTACCACGAGTAAGCTGGCCCTGCCCACGGTGTGGTTCACCGGCAACTATCCCTATGCGTGGCAGATCGGGAACTTCGGGATTCTGCTGTTGAACAGCATCTTTTACACGGTGGTGACGGTCATCGCGGTGGTGGTGCTGGGGTTCATGGCGAGTTTTGCCTTTGCGAAGATCAAGTGCAAGGCGACGCCCTACCTGCACGGGATGTTCATCATCGGAATCCTGCTCACCCTGCAATCCATCATGGTGCCGCTCTTCCTCATGGTCAACGCATCAGGGTTGTACAATACCCGTCTGGGGGTGCTTATCCCCTACATCGGGCTGGGGTTGCCGATGGGCGTCTATCTGGGAACCGAATTTATTAAGGGCATCCCTGAAGCCCTGATCGAGTCGGCGCGAATGGACGGGGCGAGATATTTGAAAGTATTCAGTAGCATCATCTTCCCGATGACCGCGCCGGTTGCCATGACGGTGGGCATCCTCACCTTCACCGGCACGTGGAACGAGTTCATGCTGATCAACATCTTAAGTTCAAGCGACCTCATCAAGTCAATCCCTGTGGGCGTGAACCGCTTCTCCGGGGCACTGGCTTCGGACTATGGCAAACAGTTCTCCGCGCTGGTCATCGGCATGGTTCCAATGCTCGCCTTCTACCTGACGTTCAGGAAACAGATCACGAAAGGCGTTGCGGCAGGTGCCGTCAAGGGATAGCCCCGGGCTCCGCAGGGACCTAAGAGTCTGTTCAGAATCTCAGCAAAAGGGGGAAAGCCTTCCCCCTCGCTATGGTCAAGCTCAAACCATTGCGGGGTATAATACCCCGCAATGGTTTGAGCCGTCCTCCGCTACCCCTTTCAACGGGGGTCAGACCCCCGTAACGCCCCCGAATCACAGCGGAGGGTTGCGTCCCGTGGGCTTTTTGAACAGGCTCAGGGGAATGGAAAATGGCGTGTCGGGGTTGCGGTGCCTTGTGGTTTTTGGAATTATTCCAGAAATAGGAGCCTGATTTTACACGAACCACACGAACAGTTGCTTTTGAACGCTGTTCGTGTTGGTGCGGGCCAAAGGCCGGGGATTTTCAATCCCTTGAGGCTCGTGGTTACCTTTTTTTATATTTGTGGATCAAGTTTAGATTTATGGAAGGGCAAGCGTATCGTCTTTTGGGCGGTAATCATGTACGGCGGCAATGCCGCCTTTAGGCGGTGTGCTACCGGTTGGAACGACAATACCGCATAGCACGCTTTTTGGACGGGTAGTGTTTAGCGGGCTTCCCTGTCATTGCGAACCCGCAGCAACACAGTTGCCGTTGGTGAAGCAATCCAGACGAGACGGCCTTTCCACTGGATTGCTTCGCTCGGCAATGTGCCGCTCGCTCGCAATGACGGATGGGGGCGGGGACTGTTTAGCGAGCGGCAACCAACGGGGATAACAACACCGCAGAGCACACCCTCATTCGCGCCAATTCGCGCGCATTCGCGGACCCTCTTCCCCTGCGCGCACCTGAAACAGCGCTCAAGAACGGCGTTCCCGGCCCCGGATAAGAAGACCGGGGCTGATGAAAATGGAATGCCGTCCACGGGCCGCCCCTCTTTTTACGGTTTTGAGGAGGAGGGCGGTCGTGTTTATGAGCGCTGATTCCAGCGCGCGTGATGCCCCGTTGGGGCGCAGGGGCAACGGATAATTGAAAAGGGAAGATGCTGGGAAAACCCCAGAAAAAAGGTCTAAAGAGGTTCCAAAAGGGGTGATTATGGGTCTAAAACGTTTCCGAGGGGGGGGGGGACCCGCGATAAGGGAGGGGGTCACGAGGAACTTATTTTTCAACAACACTGTTTTTTGCATAACCAGCCTTTCTTATATGCTCCGGCACTGCCGCCGGGCAATCATGGATATAGATATACCACGCACGAAAAACTTTGTCAAGGGGTGCCCCGCAACAGGCAGGGCAACGTCATTTACTTTTTTAACCGACAAAGGTTGCGGAATCAGCATGACTTTGGAGAGTATTAACCCAACGGATCTTTGACCCGCAACCTCAAGGGATTGAATATCCCCGGATTGAAAATCCCCTGTCAACAACTTAAGCAAATGGAAACCAAAGGAACCGCAGATTGCGCCATGCATGGCGTCATACGTAAGACCCGCATAATCTGTGATGGCGCAATCTGGGGACAACTATTCTTACGGTGTTGCCATATAAAGCATCGTCCGCAGTTCGGAAAGTGTCCGTGGACCGCGCGGCCCGGCAAGCGTCATGGCAAAGGGCAGGTCGATATCGACAATATGGGCAAGGTCGTTGGCCAAAAGCCGAGTGTGCCTTTTTCCCCGGAGATTGATGAGGGTAAAGAGACGCGGCTTGGCCGGGACGCGCGGCATCTCGCCTGAGACAACGAACCGCTCGACAAGGCGATAGACGTTTTCCGAGAGAAGCGTTTCTGTCCGCGTCTTTTTCGTCGCGGCCTCGTAGCGACAAGCGTTGTTTACCGTCGGCCCGGTGAGGCGGTACTCAAGGATCCCGTCCACGGAAAACGGCGAGAGACTCGCCCTTCCCGCATCAAGGCCAAACGAAAAGAACAAGGGCTCAAGTCCCGCGCCGATTCTTTTTCGGTTCCAGTCTCCCAGACAGGCGCGCGTCATCAGCACGGCGCGGATCGCGGCGAGCGCGTTCTCTCGCGGACCGCCCCCATTGAGAATGCCCCAGTGTACGATCATCTTGTCGCCCAGATAGGTGTCAACATAGCCGCCGGTTAAGCGGGCGCAGAGTCCTGCCTTTTGGAAGAAGGTGTTTGCCAGATCCAGTTTTTCTCGCGGCCGCAAGCCCCGCGTTACGGATGAAAACGAGCGCATGTTGCAAAAAAGCACGACCGCCTTGTTGTTTTGGTTTATGGGCGGCATTTTTCCGGTCTGGATACGGCCCGCGAATGTTTTGTTGGATAGCGGCGCAATTTGCCCGTAGAATTGTGCCAGCCGGTTTAACGTGAACGCGAGAACCCCGGACTCGTCTCGGCGTTCGATGGGTATCTCGCCGTCGAAACGCCAGTCCGCGAAGTTTTGCATCGCGTCATGCGCGGCCAGAAGCTGGTGTTTAAGGGAGGGCATGTTTGGCTCCGATTACGGGTTTGACGAGCGAAAAATACGCCGCGTTTTTTCCCGGCAGTTTTTTCACGATGAAATGAGTGCCGCCCAGATTGAACGTCCGTTCGGTCATCACGATCTGTCTTCCGGTTTTCGCGCCGATCCGGGTACTCCTCACCGCGTTTTTCACCACTTCGCCCAGTATGCTGTACTCTTTCCGCTCGCTGGTCCCAGCCGGGCCGACAAGCGCTTCCCCCGAATCCAGCCCCATCGCAACGTTGAACTGGGGATACCGGACAGAGCCCGCCCGTTCGGCACGGATACGCGTATCCCGATTCATCGTTTTGACCACGGAACGGACCAGAACACAGGATCGCAGGGCAGCAATGGCGTCCCTATTCAGATCCGGGGTCAGCGACGAATCGCCCCAGACCGCCAGCACATAAAAATCGTCAATCGTCCATGTCTTGTTCACCGCCCCGCCCGTCTTCGTGATGGCAGGAACGATCCGCGCAAGAAATTCATTTACCAGTTCATTCATCCGCTCCGGGGCGGTAAGGGGGGCCAGTTTGTGGTAATTGTTGATTCTGAACACGGCGAGCGTAACATCAGGGCTTTCGGCGGTGGGGGACAGATGGTCTTTTCGCGCAAGATCGACCGCGTTTTTATTGACGAATTGCCGCATCACCGCAAGACTGCGCCCCATTCGGGCAAGACTCTTTTCAAGTGCCGCGATACTGCCGCGCCCCACCTGCACGGGGATGTCGAAATGGCCGTCCTCAAAACACTCCACCGCATTGATGAGCCGCACGATACGTTGCGCGGCAAACGAAGCGCGGACCCCTGCCGCAACCAGCCCGATAAACAGAATCGCCGCCGACAGCGCGATGTTCCCCAGCCATGACGGATATGCGGCCAGCGCGCTCCGATCAACGTCCAGCGAAATCCCCCATTCGGACACGAGACGCTCGATCGGCAGGGAAAACCCGTAAAACCATGCGGCACCATTCAATGCGGCAAGGAGCGGCACGAGAATACCCGCGGTTATCAGCAACGATTTTGTTTTCAGCGGGAACGGGACGCCGACACGCATACCGTTATTCTACGATGAAACCGCAAAAACGTCAATTTGGTGCAATCGTGCTATTTGGTAAAATAACGGGTCGATATGCAACCAGATGAAATAGCCGCGCCAAGCAACACGCCTTCTTGGGACGGGTAGTGTTGAGCGGGCGGTTGCTGGTGGGGATTGCCGTACCGCATAGCACGCTTTTTGGACGGGTACTGTTGAACGGGTGGCTAGCGGTGGGGGTAGCGATACCGAATAGCACGCCTTTTGGCGGGAACTGTTTAGATAGCGTGTCGATATGCCGGGTGAACACCACCTACAGGCGGCTGTGCTACCGGCGCAACGTGCTGTCTCTAGGAGTCTGTGGGACTTAGAAAATTTTCGCGCTTTTTTTCGCAAAAAATAGTGCAAAAACCCCGATAAATAAGCCGTTTTTAGTATTTTGATTAGGTTAAAATCAGTATTTTCGTGTATTATTTCCTATTTTTTGCTAAGTCCCACAGGCTCCTGGGATGCGCCGTCTGCCGGGAAATATCCACGGAGAAACCGAGCGTTCTCGTGCAGGAGTGTTTTCCATGCGCGACCATCGTACGGGACACCGCCGGTCCACCAGAACTCCGCCGTGTACATCCGCACGCCCAAGTTCCACGCGCTTTGGATGCCGCCCGCAAAGTCAACGTGGCCTGAGCCGTAGGGGACTTCCCGAAAGACGCCGGGTTTTGTCTCTTTGAGGTGCAGGGCGGCGATATGGCCGCGTCCGCTTTCTAGGTCGGCGTGGACACGGTTCCGGTCGCCGTCTGCCGCGCAGGTGATGTTGCCGAGATCGGGGTAGACGGCAAGGTAGGGGGAACGTATCCGGTCTACCCAAGAGACGGCTTTTTCCACCGTGTTGAGGAAGGGGGTCTCCATCGTCTCAAAGGCCAGCATGACCGCATGGGCGGCGGCGATCTCCACCGAGCGGGCGAGGTTTTCGGCAAAGTAGGCGCGGGTGGCCTCGTCCCCCGGCTTGTAATACACGTCGTAGCCCGCGATCTGAATGACGCGCGCGCCCAGACGGGCGGCGAGCCGGACGGCCTTTTCCATGATGGCAAGGCTCCGGGTTCGGGTGGCCGCGTCAGGATCGCCCAAGGGGAACCGGCGGTGGCCGCTGAGACATATCGACCGGATCGGTGTTCCCGTTTGTTCGATGCTCCGGCGTAACGCGCATACCTCGCTATCCGTCCAGTCAAGGCGGGCGAGCTTCTCGTCGGTCTCGTCTATCGACAGTTCAAGAAAATCATAGCCCGCTTCCCCGGCCGCCGCCAGTTTTTCTTCAAGCGTAAGATTTCCGGGCATGGCCTTTTCGTAGAGGCCCAGTTGATAGGCGGACATCGTTTTCAGACCTCGAAACGGTGCCAGACCGTATCCAGAGCGGCGCAGACGGCGGTGTATTTTTCGTACTTGGCACGATAGATGGCCGCCATGCGGGGGTCGGGGTCGACGGGAGGCGCGATACGGACCATCGCCGATGCGGCTTCGTGGTAATCATGGTAGATTCCGGCGGCAACTGCGGCGGCCATAGCACTACCCAACGCGCCGAGTTCCTTCACGCCGGTTACGGTTTCGATGGGAAGTTCCAGAATGTCGGCAAACAGTTGTACCCAAAACGGTGAATTGGCCGCGCCGCCCGCCATACGAACCGCCTCCGGCCTTTCCCGCACCGAAAGCAACTTGTCGATGTGGCTTTTCGCCGAGAACACCACGCCCTCATACACCGAGCGCAAGAGATGGGCCCTCGTGTGAAAGCTGGTCAACCCGACAAAACTCGCCTTCGCCAAAGGATGCCGGTTCGAACCCTGCAAGAACGGCAGGAAGTACACGTCGCACTCGTCTGCGGGGACACTCGCCGCCATCTCGTCGAGGGACACATACAACTTTTTCCCCGCCGGAACCGTCTCGTTATGAAAGCAGTTGTGAATAACCCATTCAAGGTTGCCCGCGCCCGAAGAACTCGATTCCTCAATCAGGAAAAACCCCGGTATCGCGTACAGGGAATTCATGGCGATACGCGTCCCCGTAATCGGCGTTTTCGAGATAAACTCGTTGATCGTCCACGTTCCGGTTATCGTGCAGAAATCGTCCGGCTTGGTTACCGACATGGCGATGGCGCAGGAATCAATGTCGAACATTCCGCCCGCCACCGGAGTCCCCGCCCGGAGGCCCGTCTTTTCCGCCGCCGTCCGCGTAATCGCCCCCAGTTTTTCGCTTGAATACCGGATAGGAGGAATCATATCGACGGCTTCGGGGATGCCGAGCGCGGCAAGCAGGTCCGCATCAATACGGGCATCCCGCACGTTGATAAGACCGGAACCGGAGATGTTGGTCGCCTCGCTGTACGCCTCCCCGGCCAAGCGATAACGGATATAATCGATAACCGAGAACGCCCAGCGGATGTTGTCGTAGGTCTTCCGGTCGTGTTCCCGCAACCACGCCAAAAGTGACACCTGCTGACAGGCCATAAACTGCTGACAGAGCCGGTCGTAGAGCCGGGCATGGGTGCCCTCGGCCTTCCACTTTTCAGGAAACTTCCATGCGCGGTTGTCGGTGGAGATGATGCCCGGATACGCGGGCTTCCCGTCTTTTCCCCACGCATAAAGCCCCTTGCCGTGCCCGCACACCGCGACCCCCGCAATCGAGTCCGGCGCGGCCCCGGTGTCCGCGAGCACCTGCCGCACACAGGCGCAGTTCTGTTCCCAGAGCGTCTCCATGTCCCGCTCCGTCCAGCCGGGGTGAGGCGTACTCGTTTCCGTCGTCCGCGAGGCAACGCCGATCTCCCTTCCGTCAAGGGTGAACAGCGCCGCCTTGATCATCGTCCCGCCGTTGTCCAGGCCAAGCAATAGTTTTTCCATGAGGGTGTCCTTTAGGGTATCAACGCCACCTTCAAGTCGCCGTGCTTTCCGGTCGCGTATTCAAAGCCCTTTTCCCATTCCTCCAGCCGGAACATCGTTTTGATAACGCCGTCCGTCTTGAGACTGCCGGACGCGATGCCGTCTATCACATAGGGGAAACAGTAGGGGCTCAGGTGGGAGCCGAAAATGTCCAGTTCCTTGCGGTCGCCGATGATCGACCAGTCAACCGTGACGGGTTCGCCAAAAACGCTAAACTCGACAAAGGTTCCCAGTTTGCGAATCAGCCCCAGCCCTTGAACAACGCTTGACGGATGACCGGTCGCTTCGATGTACACGTCGCAGCCGTAACCGCCCGTCATCTTCATAATCTCAGCGGCAACGTCGTGTTTGCCGGGATTGAAAATATGCGTCGCGCCGAATTCCTTCGCCTTAGCGAGCCGGGCATCGGCCATGTCGAGCGCGATAAGCGCCTTGGGGTGTTTGAGCGCCGCATAGGTTACCATACCCAGCCCCAGCGTCCCCGCTCCCGAAATGACCACCACGTCGTCGCACTGAATATTCCCCCGGTCGACCGCGTGCTTCGAACAGCCGTAAGGCTCGATGAGCAGGGCCTTCTCAAGCGGCATATCCTGAGGCACCCGATGAATCACCGCCGACTTTGGATAGCGCACATATTCGGCCATCCCGCCGTTGTTCTCCGTCTGAAACCCGAAGATGGCGTGAGGCTGGCACATCCAGTATTTGCCGCTCTTGCAAAACCGGCACTCGCCGCAGGGGACGATTTGATCCGCCGTCACCCGGTCGCCCAGAGAAAAGCCCTTCACGTTTTTCCCCATCTCGACGATGGGCCCCAAAAATTCATGCCCCGGTATAAAAGGAGGCTTCACCCACGAAGGCTGCACGCCGTCCCCCCAGAACATCGCCGCCCCGTGTCGGCACTTGAGGTCCCCCGCGCAGATCCCGCACGCCTCAGTCTTGATGATGATGTCGTCGTCCCCGCACTCAGGCGTGGGATAGGCACCCTCGAAGCGGTAGTCGGTCTTACTGTAAGCCACCAGCGCTTTCATCGTCTTTGGATAATTGCTCATACACATACTCCCTTGCATATAAAATGCTCTGTAATAAGGCGGGGAAGTCGTGGCACCATTGTTGTCGCCCCCCCTGCCTCCAGTCTCTCCAAACAGTATACCACTACCGGTTTGAATGCGCACCCCCTTCCTTTCGCGCACCGTGCGCCCACTTCAAGGACAGATACAGTGTAGAAGAAGGGATACGTGCCGTCCAGATAAAAAATTTATCTATTTTTTACAATTTCTTTACAATTGAGGACAAAATCCTCAATTTTTTACGAAAAACATCACTTTTTTAGACACATTCCACCCCTGCGGGGAATTGAAAATGGGAAATGGAAAATGAAAGAAGCGTAACGCACACCCCCGTCTGTCAGTGCAAGCCCGCCCTCCGTCATTGCGAGCGGAGCGAGGCAATCCAGTATGCTCGCAATGACGACTTTCACGACGCCATTCTCCATTATCCATTCGCGCGAAGCGCGCTACCCCTTTTTGTTTTTGTGCTTTTCATGGTATGATTATTCTATGACTATCGAACGAACTATTGAAGTGCCGGCGGACCGCCGGGTTTTTTTCGAAATACCGAAAACCATCCCTCGTGGAATGACAAAAATCGCCCTTCATATTATGCCGCTTGAGACCGCCTCCTCGCTACAGGAAAACCAGAATTCCAGGCGTATCGCGTTTCAGTCGTTTATGCAGTACCGTAGAGCCGCGCCGCCCGGTTTTGATTACAAAAAAGAGTTGGAAGAAGCCTTGGACGAAAAACATGGTTGTATTAGTTGAGGCTGTTCCAAAACCTCAAGTTTTGGAACAGCAACCTTTAAAAAGTGCAGTTTCGTAAGGCTTTAGCCTGAGAAACTGCATGAGCCTGTCAAAACTAACCGAGTTTTGGAACAGG
>JAISZQ010000206.1 GCA_031269165.1 Spirochaetaceae bacterium | reverse complement strand
ATGGTTGAAGCAGACGTTCTCCGTGCGGTTCAACTTCCGGACGGGGAGGACACGCGCGTGGCGCGAATGGAAAATGGATAATGTCGTGTTTTGGAGATGGCGCGTTCCCTTCCTATAATCTTCCATTCTCCATTTACCATTTTCAATTCCCCGTAGGGGTGGGACAGCCCCCGCCAGGCTGAAATGGGCTCGGAAGTGCCTTTTTCGCCCCAATTCACGTTTTCCTCCGTGTTTTCGCCCGGCTAACCGGGGACAAAGCCCCCGGTTAGCGGCGAAAACGGCGTTACCGACAGCCTCGACTCCCCGTCCAAAGACGGCCTCAGGACAGGTCTGTCCTGTCCCGTCTGCCCGTGGCAGGCGAGCAACGCGAGGTTTTGAAAAAGCCTCGCTTGATATGCCTATGGACATTTTCCTCTATCCCTGTTAAAATCAATATGAGGGGCGGTGTATGAGGTTGTATAGCAAGGGGCAACTTGTCGTGTTCGCGGTGCTGAGTTGCCTTATTCTTTCGATTTTTGCGTTTGGACTGGGAATTTTCAGACTGCCGCGCGATGTTGCGGCGGGAGATCGGGGAGAAGGCTTGGAGGCCGCTCGTATCGTTGAGAAGGCGGATGCGCTTCAACTGAACGAATCGGATTCGGCCCGGCGGCTCCAGATAAACGCGCAGGAGCTTCAGCCGTTTACCGAGAGCGAGCGGGAAAACATTTCTGTCTATGACGCGCTGAACAAGGCAGTGGTCAACATCACGACCGAGACCGTGGCGCTTAATTGGTTTCTCGAGGCGGTGCCGCAAGACGGCGGTTCCGGCTCCGGTTCCATCATCGACACGGGCGGCTATGTGTTGACAAACAACCATGTGATCGAGAAGGCCATCAAGGTATTCATAAACCTCGCCGACGGATCTCAGATTGAGGGCGAAGTTGTGGGGACAGACCCCGAAAACGATCTCGCCGTGCTGAAGTTTACGCCGCCTACCGGGGTCGAGTTGAGTACGATCCCCTTTGGCGATTCGTCCAATCTGCGCGTCGGGCAAAAAGTGCTGGCCATCGGCAATCCCTTCGGCTTCGAGCGCACCCTCACCGTGGGCATCGTCTCCGGCATTGGCCGCCCGATCAAGACCTCCGCGCGCAACATCATCAAAGACATGATCCAAACCGACGCTTCGATCAACCCCGGCAATTCAGGTGGCCCCCTGCTCGACGCGCGCGGCAGAATGATCGGCATCAACACGATGATCTACTCCCCGTCGGGGGGTAGCGTCGGCATCGGCTTGGCGATTCCCGTCAACACGGCGAAGCGCGTCGTCGCCGAGCTTATGCAGTACGGCAAAGTGCGCCGGGGCTGGATAGACGCGACGGTCGTACAACTCTTTCCCGCGCTGGTCAACTACGCGAATCTCCCTGTTGACAAAGGGTTGCTCGTCTCCCGCATCCGGCGCGGCGGCAATGCGGAGAAGGCCGGTATCAAGCAGGGCACGGAAACGGCCCGCTACGGCTCGCAGACGATCTATCTCGGCGGCGACGTGATTACCAAAGTGGATGGCGTGAGGATTGAAAGCCTCGCCGACCTCTACTCGGCTCTCGAGGACAACAAACCCGGCGAGGAAGTCGAGGTGGAACTCATCCGCAACGGTCGCACCGTCCGTGCCTCGGTTACCCTTGCCGATAGAGAAGAGATTCTCAGCCAGTAGAGGCTGTTTCAAAACCTCACGTTTTGAAACAGCCTCCGCTGAGTTCGATTGAATAAATCAGCGCTTAGGCCCGAAGCGCGACCGGGCTTTGTTTGCGAAGCGAGACACTCCCGCTATTTAAGGCTATCGTACATTTGATCTTTGATTCCTTCCGTACCATCTCTTCGGGAGGAGACAAAAAGTCAGCAACGACCTCACCTTTGGCTATTTCCGTGGAAATACCTTGAGGAGCATCAGCGTACATTACTATTCTCTTGTTCATATCTGTTTCTTCCTTCTCTCCAATATCCGGCGCCAAATATTCTCACATTTTTATTTCTCATAGTAAACCTTACCGTCACGATGCCGTTCCCGTCGTCTCCTATGCAAAAAAACCGTTCTTCCTTTTTTGAATGCTTTTTATCCTTTATTATTATGCGTTTTTTGTCAAAAAAAGCCTCTTGCGCGACTTCAAATGAGACATGATGCTTTTCAATGTTTTCCTCGTTTTTATTTTCATCCCATTCAAAAGTCATGGGTATTAGTATATATGCCTTTCGCTATTATGTCAAGAGGCGTATCAAGGGTGTCAACGTTCAATAGAAATGTCCTCTGTTTTACCACAATAAAAACGGCGTGCTCCATCAGGCGGCATTCAAACCGCACCATCGCCGACACCGCGCTCACGCTTCCTTAGAGCCTGTTCAAAAACCCCACGGGACGCAACCCTCCGCTGTGATCCGGGGGCGTTACGGGGGGCTCCCTACAGCCCTCAGCGTCCTGCTTCGGACCTCCGGGCCAGGGCGTACTCAGTAATGCGTCCGTCCGTGGACGCTTGGGGTACGCCCACAAAACCATGCACCGCATGGTTTTGCCCCGCAGAGGGGGTAGCGTAAGACCAAACGGAGGGAGGTGTGGACGCGCCGCAGACGCGGACATATCGACCGGAGTGCGTGTCTGGAGCGAGGGGGAGACTTCCCCCAGTCAACAACTTAAGAATTTTGGTCCGCGAATGGCGCGAATAAGCGCCATTGG
>JAISZQ010000114.1 GCA_031269165.1 Spirochaetaceae bacterium | reverse complement strand
ATACCACCGTCATTGCGAGGAGCGAAGCGACGAAGCAATCCAGGGCGTTACGCCCTTTCTGGATTGCTTCACCAACGGCAAATTGCCGCAGGTTCGCAATGACGGTGGACGCTGGTCGTCGCTCAAGCAGTGGATAGGGAAAGGCGGACAGACCCTCAATAGGAGATTGATATGAAAAGGTTTTGTGTTTTTGCGGCACTTTTTGCCGCCGCTCTTGCGGCCGGCGCCCAGAGCAAACCGGCTTGGGTGGACAACCCGTCCGCCGTGTATCCCGATTGGATCTATGTCTGCGCGGTTGGCTATGGCGCGGGACGGCAGGCCGCCGAGAGGAACGCCGTCGGTTCCCTTACCGCCTTTTTCAAGCAGTCGGTAACGAGCAGGATCAGCATCGCCGACACCGAGCGGGAGACGGGCGGGCGTTCCGTTTCAAGTTCGTCCATGTCCCAGTCTATCGAGGCAACTTCGGCTCTGGACAAGCTCATCGGAGCGGAGATCAAGGCGGTGTGGAACGACACGGGAAACAGGCTCTGGTACGCGCTTGCCGTGATGGAAAAGGCGAAGTGCCAGAACTGGTACGCTGCCGAACTGGACAAGGCCAAGTCTGAGATTTCCGCCCTTATCAACTTATCGGGCGGCGTTACCTTCGAGTCGATAGCGCGGTGCAGGAAGGCGCGGAAACTTGCCGGGGAAGCCGACATATACGCGCTGGTTTTGTCGTTGCTTGACGGCCCGAACCGGCAGGACGAGGTTTCCCGGCTCGTTCTCCGGGTGGACGCGGCACTGAACGAGGCGAAGGCGATACCGGTGGACGTGCGGATCACAGGCGATGTGAACGGACGGCTCAAGGCGGCGTTTGCCGGGGCGTTCACCGCCGAAGGGTTTAAGACCGGCAACCGGAATTCCCGCTACGCCCTCGAAGCGGTCTTGACCGTTACCCCGGCCCCCAAAAACGTGTACTTTAACGCCCGCTACACGGTTGACGCGGTGCTGAGGGACACGCAAACCGGGGCGGAACTCTTCACCTATAACGCGGCGAACCGCGAATCCCACCCGGCGAGCCAAGAGGAAGCAAACAGCCGGGTAATCTCAGGCGCGCTACGGAAGATCACGGAGGAGTTCCCCGCCGTGTTGCGGGAGTATCTGGACGGGGCGGACTAACGACCGCTTGGAGTACTGAGCGTCTGTCAATAAGGGAGGCCCGTTATTGACCGGTAGCCTTAAATGCCGGACTTCCCTTTCACCCGCCGATTTTGAACATCGCGGTACCCCGTAGCGCGGCGTTTGTCCGGTCGGCGAAGATATGCGCCTCCGGTTTCAGCCGGGCTGTTTCGCGTATCGCCTCTTTCAGGGCCGCGTCATCCGCGCCACCCCTGACCAGTGCCTTGAGATCACGCGACAACCCCGAAGAAAGGCAGGGCTTCAGCCGGCCGAGACAGTCCAGCCTGAGCCGGTTGCAGGTTGTACAGAAACAGGACGACATCGCGCCGATAAACCCGATCTTTCCCTTCATGCCGGGCGACGTGTAGTAGACGGCGGGACCGTTCCCCTGTCGCTCGCCGGTTGGCGCAAGGTCTTTAATCACACGAGAAACTTTTTGAAGAACCTCTCCTGAAGAAACCATCTCGTAGGCGGACGCCGCGCCAAGCGGCATGAGTTCGATGAAGCGCACGCACACCCCGTTGTCGCGGGCAAACAGCGCAAAGTCCTCAATTCCCTCGTCGTTGAGCCCCCGCAACAACGCCGCGTTGATCTTTACCCGAAAGTTTTTCCGTATTGCCGCATGGATCGCCGCAGACACCCGGTCGAATGCGTCCCGGCCGGACAGTTTTTGAAAGACGAGGCGGTCAAGCGAATCAAGGCTGACGTTCACCGAGGACACCCCCGCCGCCGCCAGATCGTCCAGATAATCTTCCAGCAAAACGCCGTTCGTCGTAAGCGTTACGTCCGTAATGCCGGGGATGCGGCGGACCCGCATGATAAACGGCACAACGCCCTTTTTCACCAGCGGTTCGCCCCCGGTGATCTTGATTTTTTGTATGCCCAATGCCGCGAAAAGAACGCAGAGCCGCTCCAACTCTTCAAAAGAAAGCATCTCGCCGTGCGGCTTCCACTCAACGCCCTCTTCGCCCATGCAGTAGATACAGCGCAAGTTACACCGATCGGTAACGGAAAGGCGGAGGTAATCAATCTCCCGGCCAAACGAGTCTTTCATTTCACGTTTACACTTTACGTTTATGCGGGGGGCGCGGTGTTTTCCCGGACAAAATGCCCGGACTTGCCGCCGCTCTTTTCGACCAGATGAATGGCTTCCATCGTCATGGAACGGTCAACGGCCTTGCACATATCGTAAATCGTGAGAAGCGCCACCGTTACCCCCGTCAACGCCTCCATCTCCGCGCCCGTCTTCCCCCGCAGCCGCACCGAACACACCGCCTTCACCGCGCTTTTGTCGGGGTCAACCGTAAAGTCAACGCCGCAGAAATCAATCGGCAAGACATGGCACAACGGGATAAGATCGGCCGTTTTCTTCACCGCCATGATACCCGCGATACGCGCCACCCCCAGCACGTCGCCCTTTTTTGAGACGTTCTTTGCGCCGCCCCTTGCGCCGCCACCAGCAATCAGCGCGAGCGTCTCCCGACTACAGCGGATCGTCCCCTCCGCGACCGCCTCCCGCGCCGTAACCGTCTTGTCCCCGACATCGACCATCACCGCGCCGCCGCCCGCATCAAAATGGTTTAAGCTCCCCGTTTCATCCGCCATAATATTTTTCAAACACCTTGTCCACCGCTTCGTTGCAGTCGGCGATAAACGCGGTGTGTTTTTCCAGAAATCGCGCCCCTTCGGGGGTGAGCGCCGATTTTCCGCCGCCCTTTCCGCCCTGTTGCCGATCAACAACCGCCGTCTGCACATATTCCTCCAGCCGGGCCAGCAACTTCCACCCCTTGCTGTAAGAAATCCCCATCAGCGCGACCGCCTCCCGCACCGAACCCGTCTTGTCGATCGCCTCAAGCAACTGCACCATACCCGGGCCGCAAAAAGGAAGCCCGCGCTCCCCATCCGTAACAAGCGAGACTTTTACCGCCGGTTTAATTTTTTTCATACCCCTCAACTTTACCACAAGGATTTTTCAAAAACAAGGTCTTTTCGGAACATTTATGCGCGCTTCAGATTTGATCTTGCACATAGTTACGATGCCAATAATGATGAATGCAGTACCCCTCAGAGCCTGTTCAGAATCTCAGCAAAAGGGGGAACGGCAACAGGTTGCCGCGCCTTCCACTGTCAACAACTTAAGCCAATGGAATATAAGAGTGGTCAACGGATCACACAGATTTTTAGTTTTTTTGTCCGCGAATGTACGCGAATGTGCGCCATACATGGCGTTGCGA
>JAISZQ010000097.1 GCA_031269165.1 Spirochaetaceae bacterium | reverse complement strand
CCCATCCCACGTTTCAGTCATGGAGTTTCGGAACAAGCGGGGCAAAGCCCCGCCCGAAACTCCAGAAGCGGGCAAAGCCCGCGACCGAATCACAGCGGAGGCGGACATCCTGCGGGGTTTTTGAACAGGTTCTTACCCAGACGCCATCTGTGGTGGAATACGCTCAAGCACTTGCGCCTCAAGGCCGCCCCGCAAAAGCCGAACGGCAATCGTTTCGCCGGTCTCAATCGCCGCCGCGTCCCGGAGGATGTTCCCCGTTGCTTTGACCGTTACCAGCGCGTACCCCCGTTCCATGATGGCAAGCGGGCTCGCGCTTTCGAGAGCGGTCTTCGCGAGTTCGGCTCGGTGGCGTATTTCCGCGACTCTCGCCTGAATATTCTGGGCAAGCGCGTCTTTCGCGTCGTCAAGGCGTTGCGTGCGGGGTTGCACCATCAGGCGGAACCGGAATTCGAGTTCTTCCCGCGAAAAAGGCTTGGCGAACAGTTTAATCCGGTCGAGTTTCGCGTAGATCATATCGACAAGGTTTTCCCTAAATGAACGGAGGCTGCCGATCATGTCCAGCCAGTTTTCGCTGACGAGCTCGGCGGCGGCGGTAGGGGTCGGGGCGCGGAGGTCGGCGGCGTAATCACAGAGTGCCCAGTCTGTGTCGTGTCCTACGGCGCTCACGATCGGGATTCTTGATTCGGCGACGGCGCGTACCACGATCTCTTCGGAAAAGGGGAGCAGGTCTTCAACGGAACCGCCGCCCCGGCCCACGATTAGCACATCGCCAAGCCTCCAGGCGTTTGCTTGCCGGATGCGGCTTGCGATAGTTTTCGCCGCGCCTTCTCCCTGCACCGTCGCGGGCAACACGACGATCCGCACTCCCGGCGAACGCCGCCCCAGCGTCGTGATGATGTCGTGGATAACCGCCCCGGTCTTGGCCGTGACCACCGCCACGGTGCCGGGAAAACGCGGCAGGGGCCTTTTGCGGCTTTCGTCAAACAGGCCCTCCTCGGCAAAGGCGCGTTTTCGTTTCTCGAGCATGAGGAGGATGTTGCCTTCCCCCGCCGCCTCGATGTCCTCGCAGACAATCTGATAGCCGCCGCGCGGCGGATAGACGGAGAGCCTTCCCCGCACCCGGACTAACGCGCCTTCTTTGATAACGGTCTTGTGCGAGACGGCCTTCCCCCTGAACATCACGCAGGAGATGACGGCGAAAGCGTCTTTGAGTGAAAAATAGAGATGCCCGGCGGAAGAGGGCCGGTAGTTGGACACTTCGCCCTCTACCGTGATTTCGCCGAAATTGCCTTCGAGTGCTGTTTTGATGAGTTCCGTAATCTCGCTTACGGTGTATTGCTTTCCCATATCCCTCCCGTTTCGGTTTTTGTAGCGGTCTTTGCTACGATGTCCGTTGCGATGTCCTCTGCCGTTTTGTTTTCGCCGTCAACCACGAAAGACGCGATGCCCCGATACGCCGCCGCCCTTCGTTCATGAAGAACCAAATGCGCCGCTTGCGGGTTTTCTATTTGCAGAAATGCGGGCAGTTCGCCGCTCTCTGCCCACGCCGCCTCAATCCGGTTCCACGCCGTCTGTGCGCTCACGGAAAGAAACACGACAGCACAACCGGAACGCCCTTTCAGCACTGTGCGTGCCGCCTCGTTGTCGATGAAGCCGCCGCCCAGCGCAAGGACGAGAACACCGTCCCCTTCTCCATCCGCTAAGGCCAGCACCTGTTCCAACGCCTCCCGCTCGGCAGCCTGAAACACACGGATTCCTTCTTTATATAACACCCGCGCACTCTTTCCCGTGCGTTTTTGCATCTCGTCGTCCAGATCAAAAAACACGCCCCCGGTCAACGCGGCAAGCGCCCTCCCCGCCTCGGACTTCCCGCAATGTTTTGGCCCCACCAGCGCGATGATGTTCTTCATATACTTATAGTACTTTACCGGGCAAACCGTATCTAGTGGGTGGGAAACAACAACCGACTGCAATGCCGGAGCGGAGAATCGTGTTTAGCGGCGATAGGGATTGAACCTATGACACAACGGATATGAGCCGTTTGCTCTGCCAACTGAGCTACGCCGCCTTACGATACGTAATAAGGCTATTCCAAAACGTCCGTTTTGGAACGCGCCCTCATATTAGCAAACACGAAAGAAAGCGTCAAGGCCCCTGCCCACGGGTTTCTTTCCGAAATGCTCTTTGGGCTTATTTCAAAACGTTGTTTGCTCAGATTGTCCAGTGGGTAAAAATTTGATCCATATCCTCGGATGGAGCGGGGAAATGGACCGCGCCCTTGACCTCGGCGGGAACGCCTGCCGCAACCGTGTGCGGCGGGATAGAAGAGAGGACAACGCTGCCCGCGCCGATCACCGCGCCTTCTCCCACCTCAATATTGCCGAGAATCGTCGAATCGGCACCGAGCAGGGAATTTTTGCGGATGGTCGGGTGGCGTTTGCCGGTTTCTTTTCCGGTACCGCCCAAAGTAACGCCGTGCAGAATAGAAACATTGTCCTCGATGATGGCCGTTTCCCCGACTACCAGTCCTGTGGCATGGTCAATCATGACGCGGTTCCCGATTTGCGCGGCGGGATGAATGTCCACGCCGTAAAGCTGGGATACGCGGCTCTGAATGTAGGACGCGAGAATCTTCCGGCCGTTAAGCCAGAACCGATGCGCCACCCGGTAGAGTTGCAAAGACTGGTAGCCTTTGTAAAAAAGCAAGGGGCTGATGTGATCCAATGTCGCGGGATCTTTTTCAAAAACCGCATCAATATCCTCGCCCGCATTTTCCGTTATAGATGCGTCCTCGTCAATTGCCTCTTTGATGGCTTTGGTAAGCGCGACTCCCTCATGCCAAAACACACACTGCGCCGACAGCACAGCGGCCAGCGCGTGGGCAAAGTCTTTTTGAGCAATAATAAGTTTATTGAGCAAATCGGCAAGAAGCGGTTCTTTGTCCGCTGCCGCGATTGCCTCATCTCGTATCGTTTGCCATTCTACCATTCCAGAACTGTCCTCGATAAGGGTTGTCGGCTAACCATAGGTTCGCTTACCCGGTCATTATAATACATACGGGGCATATTCAACAACCCGCTCATAGCACGTTTTGCGTCTCAAGTATTTTCCGTACGACTTCCTCGATGAAGATAAAAAATACGGCGCGGCTTTTTTCGTAGGGTTTGAGCGATTCATTTTGAAAAGATTCGGTAAGAAAGAGTATGTGGCTGAACTCGGCAAGCAATTCCCGGTTGTATTCTTCGAGGACGAGAAGCACCTCACAGCCATTGCGTTTTGCCTCTTGGTTGAGATCGGCGAACGACCGAAAGCGTCCGGTAGTAGAAAAAATCACGAGGAGCGTGCCTTTTCTGAGAAGCCGCTTCGCGGTAAGCTCGTCGTTTGTGGCTATGATGTTTTTGGTCGTAACAATTCGCAGTTTGTAGGTGAAATACTGGAGACAGTAGAACGACGGGCCGTAGCCGAAAAAAACGATCGTAAAGTGCTTGTTGATAAGGTGTATCATTTCGTTCACCAGCCGCTCGTCAAATTTCCCAATAAATTCGGAAAGACGCGCCAACTCGCGGGAACGGGGTCTTGAAGCGCATCCTTCAGGATTGGAAAAAGAGCCCAGGTACTGTTTGTAAGTCGCAAAGCCAAGTTTGCGGACCATTTTTGATATTTTCGAAGGTGAACAGGCACAGAGAACAGCCGCTTCCCCAATGCGTAATCGGGGATTTTTATCCGCGTTTTCCCCGAGCGTCCCGTGTATCCTCCTTTCGAGCGAATTAAGCCGATCCGCGTCCACATCCAACATGGCATCACCATACTACATTGCGCGACCGCCCGTCAAGCACTATAGTCCATGAGCCCGCATCGGCCATCAAGACTGGCCTAATCGGGGGTCACCAGACCAGCCTAATCAAGGACCGCCCGTCATTGCGAGGAGCGAAGCGACGAAGCAATCTAGGGACCTTCCCGTCTGGATTGCTTCGTCGGCAAGCCTCCTCGCAATGACGGTGGCCGCCGCCCGCCTTCCCTTACGTCCCCCGTGTCTCCCGCTATGTCGGCGACCAACTTTTCAGCGAGGCATCGGGCTTCAGGTCTTCGCGCAAAACCCCGAAAGACTTTTTCAGAACCTCGTCGGTGTAGCCTGTGATGTGCCGGTAAACCTGCGCGTTCAGTTTTTCGTACACGGCGCGGTTCTCCGGTTTTGGGGTGAAGGTGTCCCGAATGCGTACCATGTGCCGCACCGCCTCTTCGTAGTTGGGGTAGACGCCTGTCGCCACGGCGGTATTGACCACCGCGCCAACGCTTGCGGTACCGTTTATCACGTTACGCCGCACCGGCAGCCCGAAAACGTCGGCAAAAATCTGCATGAAAAGGCCGCTGTTTGACCCGCCTCCGGTTATGATAAGGCTGTCAACGGACGTGCCCAGTTCCGACATCATCGCGTCAAAGTTGTTTTTGAGGGTGTAGACGATTCCTTCAAGGATCGAGCGGTACAGCCAGGGATAACTCATGTGCGCCATGAACCCGATCATGACACCGCGTTTGTACGGTTCCCACGGATTGGCGAGCCAGTCTAACACCGTCATAAGCCCGTCACTTCCCGCCGGAACAAGCGCCGCCGCTTCCCTGTCCAGAAAAGCCTCGGTGGAGAGCCCTAAACTCGCCGCCTTCTTCACGGGTGTTTCCCCCAAGAGATCGCGGAACCAGCTCACCGTCCACATACCGCGCCTGATTCCGTAGCCTTCGTAGATGATACGTTCCGGTATCGAGGACATAATCGGCCAGAAAGACTGCGGGTTTACCGGCAGGTCTTTCCCCATCACCATGAGCGCGATGTATGTTCCCAGAGAGATGACCGCTTGCTTGTCGTCAAGGAGCCCCGCCCCCAACGCCTCCACGGACTTATCGCTCGTTGTGCAAACAACAGGCAGACCTTCCGGGAGGCCCGTGGCTGCCGCTGCCGCTTTGGTCACGTTGCCGACGACGGTTCCCGGCATAAAGACGTTAAAGAGCATCTCTCGCGGGATGTTATACTTTTGAAACTCCGCCTTGTTCTCGTTCCATTGCCACGTGCGGTAGTCTATCGGCCACTGCCCGAAGTAGTTGCTCGCCGCATCGTTGAAACAACCCGTCAGCCTGTGGATGAGATAGCCCGCCGTGGAAGTGACGTAGGCAGTCTCCGGTATGACGTGCTCATAGGCGCGGGCCGTCCGCCCGTCCTGCCAGTTTATCACCGGGGCGGAAAGCGTCCCGTCCTTTTTGAGCAACACCCTGCAACAACGGATAGACCCAACGCCAACCCCGGCAATGTCCTTCACGTCGCCCTTGAACGCGGCCATCAACCGTTTCCCGGCGATTTTGAGCGTGTCCCAAAGATCGTCTTCGGGATGCTCAACAACGTCGGGCGGTGCCAAACACAACGGCTTTAAGTTTTCCTTGCCTTCACAGACGACATTCCCGTTGGTGTCGTACATGACAATTTTTGTGCTCTGGGTGCCGCCGTCAATACCGATAAAATACGTTTTTGCCATACGTCACTCCTTTCCTAACGCACGAGGAAGCCCCCGTCAACCGGCAAGATGTGGCCGTTCACGAACTGCGAAGCCTTGCTTGCGAGAAACACCGTGGTTCCCATGAGGTCGTGCACCTCACCCCAGCGCCCTTCCGCCGTATGGTCAACGATCCACTTGTTCCGCTCCGCATTGGCAGACGAAGCCTCGGCGACTTTGGTCTTAAAGTAACCGGGAGCGATGCCGTTTACCTGAATGTTGTACTGGGCGAGCTCGTCACAGTACGCTTTGGTAAGACCGGCAAGCCCATGCTTGGAGGCGGCGTAGGCCGGCGACCACTGACCGCCCAGAAAGCTGAACATCGAGCAGATGTTGATCATCTTGCCCGAACGTTGCGGAATCATTACCTTGGCGCACTCGTGGCTCATATAGAATGCGGCGTTCAGGTTGATGGCGATCATTTTATCCCACTGTTCCTTGCCGAACTCCAGCACGTCCGCGATGAGGCAGATTCCCGCGCAGTTGACGAGGATATCGACGTGCCCCCACTCCTTGACGCAGGTAGCCACTACCTTTTCCGGGACCCCCGGCTGGGTGATATCCGCGTCCATCCATCGGGCCTTGCCGCCCTCCACCTCTATGAGCGTGTTAAACGCCGGGTCGTCAGGCATGATGCTCGGCATAAAAATGCTCGCCCCGCCTTTTGCCAGCGCAAGCGAAAACGCCCGTCCCAAACCGGTGTTGCCCCCGGTCACGATCGCGTTTTTCCCTTTCAGGGAAAAATAGTCCATCGAAAAATCAGTGATTTCCATAATGTCCTCCAAAAAATTTTATATACCGAAGCTCTTTCAAGCCCCAAGTAACACATTAAGCGCGTACCTTTTAACCACGAACGACACGAACAAATACGTCATTGCGAGCGGATCCTCCGTCATTGCGAGCGGGCGAAGCAATCCAGGGGGAATGCCTCCTTCTCTGGATTGCTTCGTCGCGCTGCTCCTCGCAATGACGATCCGTTCCTCGCAACGATGCCCCTGCTTTCTGTCCGCCGTCATTGCGAGCAAGCCGTCACTACGAGAGGCCATCGTCATTGCGAGCGGGCGAAGCAATCCAGTGGAGGAGTGCCTTCTCTAGATTGCTTCGTCGCGCCGCTCCTCGCAATGACGATCCACTCCTCGCCACGACGCCCCCGCTTTCTGCCACCCGTCATTGCGAGCGGACCCTCCGTCATTGCGAGTGGGCGAAGCAATCCAGGGGGAATGCCTTCTCTATGACGGCAGACTCAATTATCTGTTCTCCGTTCGTGTAGCGCGTGCACAAAGGCGGCCGCATCGCTCACCACCACCATGTCGGCGAGAGCGCACAAGGGCGCGTCCTTGTCCGTGTTGACCGCCACGAGACAGCCAACATTCTGGAGTCCCGCGACGTGCTGTGCCGAACCGCGAATGCCGAGCGCGATGTACACACGCGGGCTTACCGTCTTGCCGGATTGCCCCACTTGGGCGCTTCTGTCCGCCACACCCGCATCAACCAATTTACGGCTCGCCGCTACCGCGCCGCCCAGCGACACGGCGAGCTCGCGTACCTCTTCAAAGCACGTGGCGGCCCCCGCACCCACCGCAATAAGCAAGTCCTTCTCCCGTATATCGCAGGTTTCCGCTTTCTTACGGACAGAAAGGAGCGTCAGCCCCGCACTTTCGGGCGGCGGAGACGGAGGCGTCCATTCGCGGACACACGCTTTTTTTCCAGCCGTTGCGCCCTCATACGTAAAGAGCCCGGCGCGGATACTCGCCATCACCGGCTTTTCATCGCCACGACCGCGCACGGCCGCGAACATCTTCGCGTCAAAAACCGGACGGATAAAATTGACGCCCGACGTGCCACCCGAATCCTCTTCGCGTTCGATTTTGACAACATCGGCGCACAGAGCGCATTGGAGGCGGGCCGCCGCTTGCGGCGCAACGATCCTGCCGAAAGTACTTGCCGGAAAGAGCACACAGTCAAAGCCGTACTCCGCCTGGAGCCGTTCCACGCAACAAGCGATGCCGGGAGTGTCATACGGGTGAATCCGGTCGTCTTTCGCCCGTATCACAACGTCGAACGCGCTGGTTATCGCGGCTTCCGCCTCCGTGTCGTCAAGATTGATGGTCAAGGCGTAAACCTCGTTCGTGTTTTTACCCGCAAAACACCGTGCCGCCCCAACGAGGTTCACCGAGTCCCGCCAGAGTGCGTTTTCGACGCAGATAAGCGTTTTTACCGTTTCTATCATCACGCAACCTCTGCGGGGAATCCGTTTTCCCGGAGCAACGCGAGCACCTGCGCCGCGCTCTCGCCGCTTCCATATACCACGGTTTGCTTTTTTGCCGGAAGCGTTTTTGCGAACGTACGTTCCACACGGGTACGCGATCCGGCCAGTCCCGTTTCTTCCGGTTTTAAGCCAAGCGCCGCGTTGGAGAGGCGGTACAAGCGGTCGTCCACGTCCTTGTCAAGGTCGGCGTAGCGCACAAAGGGCAACCTGAGATCACGACGCCGGACAAACCCCGCCACCGCCGGCAACCGAAGCCCCCAGGTAAACACCGAATCCTCGTCATCGGTTTCCGCCGTGGCTTGTCCTTCCGCTTCTGCCAAAGAAAGACGGTACACCCCGGTTATGACGGGTCGCCCTAAAAGGGCCGCAATCTGAGCGGGTATGTGCGACGTGTCGCCGTCCAGACTGCGGGTTCCGCAGAGGATCAGATCGTAACGCCCGGCCTCCGCCTCCCGCATCGTGATACCGCGTACCAGAACACGGGAAGTTGCCAACGTGTCGCTTCCCGCAAAAAGCGGATCGCTTATCAGAAAAAAGCGATCTGTACCGATACGCAACAGGTCCCGCGCCGCATCCGCCACTTTGGGCGGGGCCATGCTCAGCGCATCGATTTCGATTTCCCCATCCGCGCCCGATTTCCGTAGTGCCAAGGCCCAAGCCAGCGCGCTTGAGTCGTCGGGATTGAGTGTGAGTTCCATTTTTTCCCGCCACAACAATTTTCCTTCGTCGTTGTAGACGAGGTTGTCCGTATCGGGAACAAATTTAAGCAAACACGCAATACGCATAGCCGCCCCGTTCTTCTCTATCAAGTCACGCTAGGCTTTCTTGGAAAGCTTGCCGAAAACGACCACCAGAATGATACCGACAATCGCGATGATGCCGGAACTGACAAAATAAGCGTTGTACCCGCCGTTGTCGCCAAATGTCTTGAACAGGAAACTGTTGAACTGGGGTAGCACGATGTCCGGCAGATAGCCGATGAGCGAAGCCGTACCAATGGTGATCCCAATGATCTTGTCTTCAATTTTGCACTCTCCCATGAGCGACCAGTAGAGCCCCCGGATGGCGTAAACGAAGATGCCCGCCAGTACGACAATCGTGAAGAAAAGCGGCGGCGGGGCACCGGGCGGAATGAAGGCCATGAGCGCCAGACAGATAAGCGCGCCGATGAGCGCTCCTCCCAATGTGCGCGTCTTGCCGATTTTATCGGCCAAAAAGCCTCCCACGACCCCGCCGACAGGACGCATCCACATGACAATGACCGTCACAATACCAACCGTTACCGCAGGAACCTTGATGTTGGTTTCGAGGAAGCCTCCGTAGTAGTACACCGTCCAGTACGTGGTGTAAGACATGAAGATAATACCGCCCAGAAGATAGATGAATTTGTTCCGCAAGGCTGTCCCCAGATCTTTCCACTCGAATTTTTCTTTGGGTTTCGCCTCCGCCGCTACACGCGCCGCTTCTTTTTTGTCTTCACCCACGAAAATCGTCACCAGAATGGCTATGGCAAGAACCGCGAAGGAGTACATATAGATGACCGATTTCATGGCGGCGGTCTTGAGTTCCAGCGAGTCGCTTTTTCCGAGGACCGCCGCAAAAATAGCGACGGAAATACTGGCCAACAATGCTTCTACGACGCCGCGCCCTCCGTCAAGGATGCCAAAGAAGCGGCCTTCCTCGTCCCGATGGGCTAGGAGTTTCACCAGCTTCATGTGCGCGCCCCAAAAGGTGAACACGGAAAAGACGCCCCAAAGCACGTAGATAACCACGACGAAGCCGTAAGACGGCGTTTGCGCGAAAACGAATCCGCCCAGCGCGGTCATGAAAAGCGAAATCGACAGCAGAAACTTTGCCGAAATCTTGTCGCAGATCACGCCGCTTGGAAAATACCCCACCGCCCAAATAATACCCAGAAACGAGTAAATGTTGTTGAGCTGGGGCAGCGTAATGCCGAAAACTTGCAACAAGGTCTCCTGATAGTTTGTCCGCAGGTACATGATCGGATAAATCGCCCCCGCCGCCAACACAATAAGAAAAAACTGAAAATAACGTTTTGCGTTACCACTCATAAAAACTCCTTCCCGCGCCATGCGCGGCCTTTTTATAGAATAGAGTTGTTTAGAAACCTCAAGTTTCTAAACAACTTCCGCTAAAAATGCGGTTTTGTAAGGCTAAATCCCAGCTTTAGCCCGGCTTTAGCCTGAAAAACCGCAGGACTTGTGAGACAACCAACCGGGTTGTTAAACAAGTCCAATATACTTTTCCACCCCGTCTTCCTGGGTGAAAATGTTGCCATAACTCATGAGCAGGTGGGGATCAAAGGCCCCTTTCAGTTTTTCAAGGATGTAGTAAGCGCTACCATGCTCTTCTTTCGTCCACTGACTGCGATACTTGCCGATGCCGTGGTGATGGCACATGGACCCGCCCTGTTTCAACGTTTCCTCGACAATGATCGTCTGAATGGGATGATGATAAATCTTCATCTCGTCCTCGGGCTCGCAGTTGATTTTATAATTGTACACAAAGTACATATTGGTTCCGTTGATGTAGCTGTGAGACGAGTGTCCGCCCAGCATCGTCAGGTCTTTGGCCCGTCTGAACTCCTTTTGGATGCGGTTCACCACGTTGTGATAGATTTGGGGAATCGTTTCCCAATCCGCCGAAATCTCGGTGGTAAAACCGTCGTGGGAATCGTTGTCGATCATGCCTTGGGCCTCGTCATCAATGTCTTTCTGCGACCAGTTGAGGTTGTCAAACCACTCGTCAAGGAGCTTACTGTCAACCTGTTCCACGATTGCGTCCTTGAACTTGGCGACGGCCTCTTCGATACCCGCCGCCGTCGCCTTGACCATCGGCGCGGGGCCTTCCGCCATGAAAATCAGCACGCACTTGTTTTTATAAAAGTGATAAAAATGTTGCCGCGCATCCTCTTCGGAATAGACTCTGGCAACGGAAGGCCGGTAACCCGCAACGATCACTTCGCGCAACACCTTGATACCCGCATCAACACTGTCAATCAGGTACCCGTAGAATTGATGCTGGGGATAGAAGCGAAACAGTTTGACCGTAACTTCGGTAATGTAGCACAAGGTTCCCTCGTTGCCGATGACGATATGCCGAATGTCAGGCCCTCCGGCGCGCCGGGGAACGTTCTTGATTCGGGCGATATGCCCGTCAGGGAAGACGCATTCAAGCCCCACCACCATGTCCTCGATACCACCGTATAAGGTAGAAAACTGCCCGATACTGCGAGTTGCCACGAGGCCGCCGAACTGGGCGACAGGTTTTGACTGGGGCGAATGTCCCGTGGTAAGGCCCTGTTTGCGTAACTCGTCCTCCAAATTCTGCAAGGGAACACCCGCTTGGACGGTTGCCTGCATATTGTACGCGTCGATTTTGAGGATGCGGTTGAGGTTTTTCCCGTCGATAACGAGGGCGTTCTCTTTCCAATTTTCAAGCCCGCCTTCCGTGGCCGTTTTGCCGCTACGGGGTATCACGTTGATGTTGTTCTTCGCGCAAAACAGGAGGAGCGTCCGCACCTCCTCCGTGGAATCTGGATACACGATAGCGGCGGGTGGCGGCGCGTCAAGCACTTTTTTCGCCTTGGCGTATTTTTTATAACGGTCGGCCCTCGCGTCGTAGAGTGCCGCAGGATCGGTGTTTATTTGATCCCGCCGTAAAAAACCGTTAAGACTTTCTAAAATAGATTGCTTGTCCATTCAAACAATCCTCCTTGTTGTCAATGTTAAGAAAATTATAGTATCGGTTCTTTGCCCTGTCAAGGAAATTTTTCATAATATTCCCCATTATTTTCAGTAAAACGGAAAACTTTCCATGTTTTCACGATAATTTTTGTTGACAGACTGAAAATCCGGCCTTATCCTTTTTATAAGGCGATTCGGTATCACGTTTTGCCGTTCGCTTTAAAAAATTTATCAAGGAGGCATTCGTATGAAAAGTATACGGCCTATCGTCTTTTTTCCTCCAGCGATCTTAACCCTCGTCTGTCTTGTGTATGGTCTCGTGGACAACGCCGGATTCTCGGTCATGGCTACAACCGCTAACGCATGGCTTCTGGACAAGTTTGGCTGGCTATTCTCTTTCGGTTCTTTGGCTTTTTTGATTGTGGTAGTGGCGGTGTTCTTTTCGCCGCTGGCCAAAGTCAAGATCGGTGGCCAGGATGCGGTTCCGATTATGTCGGACTACAACTTCTTTGCCATTACCCTGTGTACCACCATCGCCATCGGCATTCTTTTCTGGGGAACCGCCGAACCTCTGTACCACTATCTTTATCCGCCTGCGGGCCTCGGCATCGAGGCGGCCTCTCCCCAAGCCGTCCGCTTCGCCATGTCAACCATGTTTATGCACTGGACGTTTACGCCTTACGCCATCTACACCCTCCCGGCGCTGGTGTTTTCATTTGCCTTCTATAATATGCGTAAACCTTTTTCCTTGGGATCGACCCTGACGCCGTTGTTGGGCGACAAGGCCACAGGCACCTTTGGCCAGGTCGTTGACGTGCTCTGCCTCTTCGCGCTGATACTGGGCATGGCGGCATCCCTGGGTACGGGCATCTTGAGCCTCGCGGGAGGGCTTTCCTACCAATACGGTCTCCCCAACAACACCCTTATGTACTGGATCCTTGGGGCGGTTATCGTAGGAACGTTTATCTTGTCCGCCAGTTCCGGGCTTATGAAGGGCATCCGGGTGCTTTCGGACATCAACACAAAAGTGCTTTTTCTCGTCATCGCCTTTGTGTTCCTCTTCGGCCCCTCGGTGTACATACTCCAGCTTGGTACGGAAGGCTTTGGCGAATACCTTTCAACCTTCTTCCAACGCTCCCTTCTTACCGGAGCGGCGACCTTTACGCCAGAGAAGGGCATAGACGGCTGGGCCCAGGGCTGGACCAACTTCTACTTTGCCAACTGGCTTGCGTGGTCGCCGATTACCGCCTTGTTCTTGGGCCGGTTGGGTTACGGGCATACGGTACGGAAATTTTTGACGTTTAATTTCGTTCTCCCGGCGATCTTTTCAGGAATATGGATGGCGATTTTCTCCGGCGCGTCTCTCAGGTTTGAACTCGAAGGCAGGGGGATTTCCGAACAACTCGCCAGAGGCCCGGAATACACCGGCTTTGCGGTGCTCGGCAATCTGCCTCTTTCGGTGATTATCATCCCGGTATTCTTGTTCTGTTGCTTTATCTGTTTTGTTACGGCTGCGGACTCAAATACCAACGCAATGGCGGGTATCAGCACCGTGGGCGTTTCCCCTGAAGCGCCGGAACCCAAACTGCCGATGAAGATTATCTGGGGCAGCATCGTGGGCATGGTCGCGGTGGTGATGATCTCCACTTCCGGCATCAACGGGATCAAGACCCTGAGTAATTTGGGCGGCCTTCCGGCCCTCTTCATCGAACTGGCCCTCCTCGTGGTACTCGTCATGATTATGAAAAACCCGTCAAAATACGATGTGCATAAAAAAGATTACGACAATGATGGGCGTGTGATTTCCAAGATCACCAAATTTAAGAAATTGTGAGTGAGGGTTGAGCCTGTTTCAAAACACAAGCGTTACGTCATTGCGAGCGAGCCGCTCGTGAGAGCGGGCGAAGCAATCCAGAAGGCAACGCGAAGCGTTTTCCCGCCTTTCTCGTCTGGATTGCTTCGTCGGCAAGCCTCCTCGCAATGACGGTGGCCGCCGCCCGCCTTCCCTTACGTCTCTCGTGTCTAGCCTAATCGGGGGTTGCAGATTAGGCTAGTCGGGGGTCACGTGATTAGCCTAATCAAAGGTCGCCCGTCATTGCGCCCGTTACCCTCGTCATTGCGAGCGAAGCGAAGCAATCCAGAAGGCAACGCGAAGCGTGTTCCCGCCCTCCTCGTCTGGATTGCTTCGCGGCTCGCAATGACGGATTTACGGGATGCGTGTGGTCGTGGTTGTTAAAATTCCTCCGCCATAGACAGGCCCCCGGTTTGAGTGGTATGCTTTCTGTATGGTCAGATTGCTTGTTGCGCCGTCCCTGCTTTCCGCCGATTTTTCCGCGCCGGGGGAGGCTGTCCGGGCGATTGACGCTTCCGGGGCGGACTGGGTTCACCTTGACGTGATGGACGGCTCGTTTGTGCCGAACATTACCTTCGGGCATAAACTGGTTGCCGATACGCGGCCTTTTTCTTCGTTGCCCTTCGACGCGCACCTCATGACGGAACACCCCGACCGCCACATCGCGGATTTCGCCCATGCGGGGGCCGACCTTATCACGGTTCACCTTGAAGCCGCCGTCCACATCCACCGCATCCTCACCGCGATACACGACTTGGGCAAAAAGGCCGGGATCGCCATCGTGCCTTCAACCCCGGTAAGCGCGCTCACCGAAGTACTGCCCGTCGTCGATCTCGTCCTTGTGATGACGGTCAATCCGGGGTTCGGCGGTCAAACCCTCATCCCGAACACCCTTGACAAAGTTCGCGGACTGTGTAACATAAGGCGGGAAAAAAACTATCCGTTCCTCATCTCCGTGGACGGCGGTATCAACGAGGAAACGGTTCCCCGTGCCCGTGAAGCCGGTGTCGATGTGGTGGTAACGGGGTCGGCCTTTTTCACCGCCGCAGACAAAGCCCGGTTTGTACGAGCAATACGCGGGATATGAACGACCAACACGAACACAGAAATTAATCACGGGATGACGCGAGGGGACGGATAAACGCGGCCCTTGCTTGACAGGGTTCGGGTGCGCTTTACCACAGTGCAAAAGTTTCACGTGAAACATTTTTCACGAATGCGGGAACGTCAATTGATGTGCGGTTGAATTTCCTCGGCACTACACCGTCTTTATGTTTCACGTGAAACATTTTTCCCTTAGAGCCTGTTCAAAAACCCTGCGGGACGCAAGCCGCCGCGGTGATTCGGGGGCGTTACGGGGGTGGACCTACAACCCTCAACGTCCTGTTTCGGGTTTCCGGTCGGGGCGTACTCAGTAGTGCGTCCGTCCGTGGACGCTTGGGGTACGCCCACAAAACCATGCACCGCATGGTTTTGTCCCCGTTGAAGGGGGTAGCGGAGGACGCAAGTCCGTAGCGAGGGAGAAGGCGCGGCAATTTGCCGATTCCCCCTTTTGCTGAGATTTTGAACAGGCTCTTAAATCTTTGAAACAGCCTCATTCTATAAAAACCACGACACGAACGCATCCGACAAGCCCGTCATTGCGAGCAAGCCGCCCTGCGTTTATCCTGATAGGCAGAAATTAAGCATTGTGTTAAACTGGTTTTATAAGCCAAAGTCATAATTGATAAGGAGGACGTATGTATCGGAAAGACCGGGAAATTACGGATATTGCCGCGAAAATTGCTGTCATTGACCGATGTAAGGTCTGCCGGTTGGGGCTTGCGGAGGATAATCGGCCCTATATTGTACCGGTGAACTATGGGTATCGGTATGTGAGCGGGGTTTTGACGGTTTACATCCACGGCGCGGCGCGGGGCAAGAAATGGGAGATTATCAAGAAAAACAACGCGGCGTGTTTTGAGGTTGATGGCGCACACCAACTGATCGAAGCGGACAATGCTTGCAACTACGCCTTTGCCTACGAGAGTGTCATCGGGTTCGGGCACATTGCCGTTATCGACGCGGATGCAAAAGAAGAAAAAGTGGAAGCGCTTAATGTGATTATGAAACATCAGACCGGAAAAGAAGTCGCGCATCACTTTAGCGATGCCGCGCTTGATGCTGTGGCGGTGTATATGTTGCCGATTGATGACTGGACCGGAAAACAGAGGAAAATGGTATGACTACCACCGTTATTTTTTTCGATACCGAGACCAACGGGCTCACGGCTCAGGACAGTGTGCTATCCATTTCCGCGATCAAGGCCGTGTTTAGCGGGCCAAAGTCGGCGGTCAGCGACGCGATTGTTGACCGCTACGAGCGGTTTTACTACCGGAAGCCCGGCGAGCCCCTAAGCGCGGGTGCGGTAAAGGTGAACGGCCTCACCGACGCGGTAATCGCGGAAGAACGCGGGGACGCCGCTTATCCGCTCTATTTTCACGAAGACATCGAGGCATTCCGCGCATTCTGCGGGGAAGCCTGTCATTTTGTCGCGCACAACATCGCGTTCGACCAGCAATTCATCCCCTTCCCGATGCCGTATATATTCTGCACGATGAAGGAGAACAAGAAAGTTATCAATTTGCGCCGGAGAACAGGCGGGCTCAAATTTCCCGCGCTCAACGAAGCGGCCCGCTTTTACGGTATCGATGTGCACACTGCTCAACTGCACGGCAGCACCTACGACACTGAACTTGTCTACCTAATCTTCAGAAAAATGCTCGAAACAAGCGAGACGCAAAAAAAGGCGTGGAAGTTTTTGGAGAAGAAACCGAAACAGGCGGTGTTGTTTTGACCGGATTTGGTTTATAGTTGAGGCTGTTCCAAAACCTCAAGTTTTGGAACAGCCTCAGTTCTGAGTAAGAATACGTATTTTCGTTATGGAGGCGGAAAATGAAGGGAAGATTGAAGACAGGCTTGGTGGTTTTAGCGGCGTTGTTTGTATCATGCCAAACAACGCGAGGCGGGTCAAATGCGGAAACAACGCAAGCGGTTTTCGATACCTACGGTTTTAAGCCAATCCCAGACTCGGGCGTTTATTGGACGGCGGTTGAAGACAGCCCGTTCCACGGTGGTGGCAGTAACGACCGCATCACCGCCATCGTCTACGGCGGCGGCAGGTTCGTCGCGGTCGGTCTCTATGAAGACGGAAGCAACTGGGAAGGCGAAATGGCGTATTCCGCTGACGGCGTTATCTGGACGAAGGTTAAAGACAACAAGCTCGGCTATGCCGAAGCCTTCGCCTACGGCGGCGGTAAGTTCGTCGCGGGTAGCAAAGGCGGCAAAATAGCGTATTCCACCGACGGCGTAACCTGGACGGCGGTAGAAGACAGCACGTTCAGCAACCAAGACAACATCACCCGCCTCTTCTACGGCGGTGGCACGTTTTTCGCGTACAGCGGCTATCCCGCTGGAAAGAAAGACAAAACGGCGTATTCCACCGACGGTGTAACCTGGACGGCGGTTAAAGACAGCGCGTTCGGCGGCAGTGACAGCATCCACACCATCACCTACGGCGGCGGTAGATTCGTAGCGGGCGGCGGCTATAACGATAGAGGAGTCTGGCGCGGCAAAATGGCGTATTCCGACGACGGCGTAACATGGTCGCGGGTAGACGACAACGAGTTTATTCGTAGTGCTCTCATCGAGACCCTCGCCTACGGCGGCGGGAAGTTTGTTGCGGGCAACAACGGCCGCGTTGGTCAATTTGCGTATTCCGACGACGGCACTACATGGACGGCGGTTGAAGGCGCCTTCGGCAACGGTATCAGCGTCATCGTCTACGATGGTAGCAGATTCGTCGCGGCCTGCTGGAACGGCACAGTGGCGCTTTCCGCCGACGGCGTAACCTGGACAACGGGTGAAAACATCAATCTCGGCGGTTCGGTCCGTGATATCGCCTACGGCGGCGGCAGGTTTGTCGCGGTTGGCAATCAGGGTAAAATAGCGTATTTCAATATGCAGGAGTAGGTTTCGGGATGGGGCGCGGCAAAACAACGCCGCATGGTTTACGTATTGAGGCTGTTCCAAAACTCTGCAAGTTTTGAAACAGGCTCAAATGAGAAGATATATGCAAAAAGATATGAAGCAAGAGGATATATGGGACATTGTTGCCGCTCAAAACTATGATACTCCGGGAACAGGTATGTTCGCTCCTGAGGTCATAGATCCAACGGTTAACCGCCTCGCGGAACTCGCGGCCGGAGGGCGAGTGCTTGAGTTCGCTATAGGTACCGGACGGGTTGCAATTCCTCTTGTCCAGCGGGGCGTTTCGGTTACCGGCATTGAACGGTCGCAACCGATGATCGATCAACTTCGCACAAAGATAGACGAGTCTTCGTTACCCGTCGTTCGGGGCGATATGAAGCGTGTCGGTGCGCCTGGCCGTTACACGTTGGTTTATCTTGTTTATAATACTATTTCAAATCTTCTCACCCAAGAAGATCAAGTTGAATGCTTCAAAAACGCCGCACGGCATCTTGTAGCCGGGGGACGGTTTGTCATTGAACTTTGGGTGCCGGAGCTCAGAAAGTTACCGCCAGGCCAAGACGCTGTTGTCTTCCACAGTATGCCCGGCAGTATCGGTTTAGATACGTATGACACGGTAGCGCAACGAATCGTGTCGCACCATTTCCGATTTGATGAACGGGGAAAGAGCACGCTGTTTCGGAGCCCGCACCGCTATATTTGGCCGGCCGAGTTGGACTTGATGGCACAGTTGGCAGGCTTCACGCTCGAAAGCAGAAACGCGGATTGGGCCGGTTCCCTATTCACCGCAGATTCCCGTTCTCATGTGTCTGTATATCGGTTGAAGGACTAATATAAGAGGCTGTTCCAAGCTATAAGGGGGAATCGGCAATGTGCTGCTCGCTCGCAATGACAGGCGGGTGGCTTGGCAAAATGCGGGGGTTCGTATATGCTGTAGTTATGTGCAATTGTGCTGAGACCGTATAAAAACTATACATATAAAAATAATTTGCTATATGCAAAAAACTGCTTGACAAAGCATATACCAATAGGGTATTTTATAAAGAGAGGTGTTTATGAGAACTACATTAGAATTACCCGATGCTTTAGTTAATGAAGCAATTTCGGTAACAAATATCTCCTCAAAAACGGCATTAATAAAATATGCATTGGAAAATGTTATTCAACGGGAAAAGATTAAAGGTTTAGCAAATTATTTTGGTAAAATAACCCTGGACATTGATTTAGATACATTGAGGAAAAGATGAAAGATACTATCATAGATTCCTCGGCATGGATTGAATATTTCAAAGGAAATCAACTATATTCATTTATTACTGATTTAATATATACCAATACAATTTGTACAAATGATATTATTTTGACGGAATTATTGCCGTTTATAATTCATAAAAGGGAAAATGAATTGGCGGATTTATTAAATAGTGTCTGTCTATAAAGTAGCGGCCATCACGGCAGCGGTCATAACTTTGATGTTATAACCGATAACGCTCCAGAAGACTTTTTGTCTATAATGTTTCCAGCCTTTCCAGTTGCACCGCCTTATATCAAAGCCCCGTTTCAAATTTGATATTA
>JAISZQ010000369.1 GCA_031269165.1 Spirochaetaceae bacterium | reverse complement strand
CAAAACCATGCACCGCATGGTTTTGTCCCCGCAGAGGGGGTAGCGGAGGACGGCTCAAACCATTGCGGGGTCCGCAATGGTTTGAGCTGGCCGGAGCGAGGGGGAGACTTCCCCCTTTTTCTGGGTTTTTTAACAGGCTCTGAGAAGATTTTGAACAGGCTCTAAGGGGTTCATAAGGTTGTGATTGATATATGACTACTGAAGAAATGCTTCGCTTGTCCGGCACTCATCTTGCCCCGTATATGCAGGTGGCGACGGTTCTCATCGGGAAGACGAGAGAGGGCGGCGGCAATATGTTCCGTCACCAGTTGGACACGATGACGATACTCATCGACTACAACTATATCGAGTCCGTGCTGTTGAAGGCCGCGATTGTCCACGACGTTATCGAGGACGTTCCCGACTTTAACCACAACACCCTGCTGTCGATTGACTACGAGAGTCCCCAAGTGTATGAGCTTGTGCTCGAAGTGAGCCGCAAGCCCACCGAGACGAAGCCCGAATTCCTTACCCGCATTCGGAAACACGGCTCCCGCAACGCGAAGATCCTCAAAGTGGCCGACCGCATCTCAAATATGATCTCGCTGGGCTTTGTCAACAAGAACGAATTTGTGAAACGTTACACCGAGGAAACCGTCACCTACATCTATCCTATTGCCGAGGAAGTTGACAAAGCGATGTTCTCCGAACTGAAAGCGCTGGTCGATTCCCGGCGCAAGTATGTGGGACGAGGGTAGCGATGCTGGGGCCTTTCGTCAACGCGGGCGTCATCGTCGTCTGTTCGTTAATCGGTGTGTTGCTGGTAAAAAATATTCCGGCGCGTTTCGAGGAAATCTTAAAAAAAGCCATCGGCCTTGCGATCGTCTATGTCGGGCTGAAAGGCGCGTTTGACAACAACCATGCGCTGCTCCTCATCATGAGCCTCGTCATCGGGGCTTTGCTCGGCGAACTCGTGGACATCGATAGAGGCATGAACCGCCTCGGCGCGTGGGCCGAAAAGAGCCTTGTCCGCTTCCAAAAACCGGGCAACACGGCAACCGGTGGCGAAACGCGGGGCAAATCTTTTGCGAAAGGCTTTGTCTCCGCGAGCATCCTCTTCTGTTCCGGCGCGATGGCTATCGTCGGCTCAATGCAATCCGGCCTCGAAGGAAACCACGAGACACTGTTCGCAAAATCCATCCTCGACGGCTCGATCAGCATCGTGTTCTCCGCATCGCTCGGCATCGGCGTCCTCTTCTCCGCCATCCCGGTCTTAGTCTATCAAGGCGGCATCGCCCTTCTCGCCATAGCAGCCCGCAACATGCTCACCCCAGACATCATCACCGAAATGTCGGCAGTGGGCAACCTCCTTGTCGCCGCAATCGGCTTCAACTTTCTTGCGGTTGGGGGAACTGAGGGGAAAGAAATCAAAGTGGCGAATTTGATCCCCGCCGTCTTCGTGCCGCTCGTCTATTTGAGCGTCCGGGGATTGTTCGGATAGACGTGCGGGAGGACGTCTTTGGGCAACGGCCCGCAACCACACGAACGGAAGGGAAGGATCGCGCCGTCCAGGTTCGTGAGGGTCGTGGTAAAAATTCCTAAAATTCAGCCATTTCTTTGCACTGGAACGTGAATGACGGTGCCCTGTGAAACGGGCTCAAGCCATTGAGATTGTTCCAAAACTCGGTTAGTTTTGACAGGCTCATGTAGTTTCTCAGGCCAAAGCCTCGTTAAAGCATGGCTTTAGCCTTGCGAAACTACGTTTTTAAAGGTTGCTGTTCCAAAACTTGAGGTTTTGGAACAGGCTCCATTGACAAAAATCCTAAATTTATTCATAGTTATACCACTTATGGGAAAACCTTTTATCTGTCTGCAAAGCGATTTCGGCCTCTATTGGGGGTCGGTGTCCAGTATGCACGGGGTCATCGCTTCGATTGACGCGGGTCTTCAGGTGCGGGACATAAGCCACCTGTTGCCGCTCTACAAGCCGTGGGCCGCTTCGTTTTGTCTGCATTATACGATGCCCTGCTGGCCGGCGGGCACGGTTTTTGTGTCGGTGGTGGATCCGGGGGTGGGGACTGCGCGGCGTTCCTGCGCGGTGAAGACGGTTGCGGGGCAGTACATCATCACGCCGGATAACGGTACGCTGACCCACGCCGCCATTTCGCCGGGGATTGTCGAGGCGCGTGAGATTGACGAGGCGGTGAACCGTCGGCCGGATACCGGGCGTTACAACACGTTTCACGGGCGGGATGTGTATGCCTACACGGCGGGGCGGCTCGCGTCCGGGATCATTGATTTTGAGGGGGTTGGTCCCGCGTATCCGGTGGAGGAGATCGTGCGCTTTCCCCTTGTCCCGCCGGAAACCGCGCCCGGCCGCGCTTCGGGGCACGTTACGATGGCCGACCGCCACTTCGGGAGCATCACGACAAACCTATCTATAGAAGATTTTGAAAAGACGGGCATCGTCCACGGCGATCGGCCCCTTGTTACGATTGTCCATCAGGAAAAGACGTTGTTCGAGGAACGAGTGCTGTACCACCGATCGTTCGGGTTTGTCGGGCTGGGTGAGCCGATTCTTTACAACGGTTCGACGGGCTATCTGCTCATCGCGCTCAACCAGGGGCATTTTACGAATAAATACGGCATTGAGGCGGGGGTTGACTATAAAGTAAACCTATCGTTATAATAGGATTAATAAAACGTCCGGTTAAAAAAATATTGAGAGACGTTTAAGGAGACGATTATGGCAAAAGAGAATTTCGGCAAACTCGTTTTGGGCAAGTGGAGTACCAAGACGCTGGTGGCGGTGGCGATCGGGGCGGCGTTGTTTGGGGTGCTTATGGTGTTCGGGAGTATTCCGGTATTCACCAACACCCAGTTGACCTCGGCGATGATTGTTCCCGTGGTGGTGGGCGGGCTTTTTGGGCCTCTGCCGGCCTTTGTGACGCTGCTCATCGGGAATGTGCTGGCTGACACCATCGGCGGCTGGGGCTACTGGTTCGACTGGTCTATCGGGAACGGCGTTTTGGGCTTCTTCATCGGGACGTTGCCCCTCTACGGCGCGAGGATAGACGAGGGCGTGTTCAAGGCGCGTCATGCGATCACCTACGCGCTCATCGCCGTTGTGGGAAACGCGGTGGCCTTCGGGCTGGTTACGCCCCTCTTGACGTCGCTGTTCTATTCGGCGGACTTGGAGATCACGTTTCTCCAAGCCTTCGCGTCTGGCGTTTCCAACACGGTGGTGCTGATCGTGGTAGGGATTCCCGTTCTGGTACTGCTTTCCAAGCGGTTTGGGAAACGGAAGGACCTGACCGAAGAAGCGTAACATAAGGGAACGATTCAGGAGGAAGACTTCCCACAGTCAACAACTTAAGCATATTTGTCCACAGATTGCGCTATGCGGCGTCACAGATTAAGCGCGTTTTAAGTGAGGCTGTTCCAAAACGCGAGGTTTTGGAACAGGCTCAAGTATGAAAAATCCGGGTAATCTGTGGACCATTTTTATTTTCCATCAAAGAGGGAACGCAAGGTGAAAAAACCGGTTGTCGAGTTTGCGGACTTTGGTTTTCAGTACAAGGCACAGAAGAACCCCACGCTGACCGGTATCAACTTGACCATCTACGAGGGCGAGAAGGTCTTGTTGCTGGGCTCAAGCGGTAGCGGCAAAACGACGCTGGCAAACTGTATCAACGGCCTTATCCCCTTTTCTTATCCCGGTCAGATAACCGGTTCCTGCAAGGTGAACGGCCGGGAAACACAGGAACTTTCGGTGTTCGCGCTAAGCATGGACGTGGGCACGGTGCTTCAGGATTCTAACGCCCAGTTTGTGGGGCTTTCTGTCGGCGAGGACATGGCCTTTGCGCTGGAGAACGACGGTGTTGATCGGGAAACCATGCGTGAACGGGTGAGGGACCAGGCGGAAACCGTCGGGCTTGCCCACTACCTCGACGCGTTGCCCTTTCACCTGTCGGGCGGGCAGAAACAGAAGGCGGCGTTGGGCGGCGTTCTGGGGGAAGAGACGCGCATCTTCATCTTTGACGAGCCGCTCGCGTCTCTCGACCCCAAGACCGGCGCGGCGGCCATCGACCTCATCGACCGCATCACCCGAAACGCAGGCGGCTCGCCCCGCACGTCCATCATCATCGAACATCGGCTGGAGGACGTGCTCTTTCGCCCGGTTGACCGCATCGTTCTCGTTGACAAGGGGCGGATCGCCGCAGATATGCGTCCCGCCGACATTCTGCAAAGCGGCATTCTCCCCGAAAAAGGCATCCGGCTCCCCTTGTACATCGGCGCGTTGCAATATGCGGGGTGCGACCTCGCCGGGATTCAGGCGATTGAAGACATCCACGCCCTCGAACCGGGCGCGGAAAACCGGAAACGGCTTAAACGTTTCTTTGGCGGGGCGGACGAGATGAGCGGGATTGACGGTGCGGCTCAAGACAACCAGCCGGACCCGAAGCGCGAACTGCTCCGTGTCGAAGGGGTGGGCTTTTCCTACGAGACCGCCGAGGGCGGGAGCCGTGCCGCCCTTGAAGACGCCTCTTTTACGGTGCGGCGGGGGGAACGTGTCGCCTTTATCGGCAAGAACGGGGCGGGAAAGTCCACGATGGCGAAACTCATCACCGGAATTTGCCGCCCGGACAAGGGCGCCGTCTATCTGGGCGGCGAAGACTACCGCAAACTCACCGTGAGCGAGATAGGCGAGCGGGTCGGCTACGTGATGCAGGACCCCGACCAGATGATCGTGAAGGACATCATCAAAGACGAGGTGGAACTGGGCCTACGCCTACGGCCCCCAGGGCCCCTAGGGGCTTTCCTTGGGCGTAATGCGTCGAGTCGGCGTGTCGGTGCCCCCTCCGGGGGCAAGGGCGCGCTCTCTGGATTGCTTCGTCGCTTTGCTCCTCGCAATGACGGGCCCCCAGGGGCCTTCCTTGAGCGGAATGGGTCGAGCCGGCGTGCCGGCGCCCCCTCCGGGGGCAAGGGCGTTTTCTCTGGATTGCTTCGTCGCTTTGCTACTCGCAATGACAGGGCCGCCTCTCCTTGCAATGACGAGGCCGCCTCTCCTCGCAGTGACGGGCCCCCAGGGGCCTTCCTTGGGCGTGACGTGTCGAGTCGGCGTGTCGGTGCCCCCTCCGGGGGCAAGGGTGTTTTCTCTGGATTGCTTCGTCGCTTTGCTCCTCGCAATGACGGGCTCGCCCGTCCTCACAATGACGGGGTTGCCTCTCCTCGCAATGACGGGGTTGCCTGTCATTGCGGGCGGAGCGAAGCAATCCAGAAGAGAGACATTCTCTCCCCCGAAGGGGGATGCCAAGACCCGTTCATGGTGCAATGCGCCCAAGGGCCCACCGCAGGTGTCCCGCAGGGGCTTCCCTCGGACCTTATCACGGAACGGGGGAAGCGGGCATTGGAGGCGTGCGAACTCTACCGTATGCGGAACTGGCCGATAAGCGCCGTGAGTTACGGCCAAAAGAAGCGGGTGACGGTCGCGTCCGTGCTGGCGATGGAACCGGAGATACTCATCCTTGACGAACCGACGGCGGGGCAGGATTACCGACACTACATGGAGATCATCGCCTTTATCAACCGTCTCAACGCCGAGTACGGGAAAACCGTCATCTTCATCACCCACGATCTGCACCTTGCCATCGAGAACACCGACCGGGCGGTCGTTTTTGCCGAGGGGAAAATCATCGCAGACGGGGATATTTTTTCGATACTGACCGACGAACGGATTGTCGAGGAGGCCAACCTCAAGAAAACGTCCCTGCACCTCCTCGCCGGGAAAGCGGGCCTGGCTGCGGACGACTTTATCCGCCGGTATATCCGCCACGAAAAGGCACACCGGGCCGGAACGGAAACGACGATGACAGAAGGAGGGACGAGATGAACAACCGCTTCGTGATTAACTATGTGCCCGGCACCACCGCGTTGCACAGGCTCAACGGCGCCACCAAGTTGCTGCTCTTCCTGACGATGACCGTCTACGTGATCATGAGTTTCGACGTGCGGATTTTGGGCGTGATGTTCGTGCTCTGCGCCGGACTCATCGTGTCGATGAGGCCCCACTGGAAACCCATCCTCTTTGTGACGGCCTTCATGACCATAACGGCGGGCATCGTGGGTTCCCTCATCATCATTCTCGTCAAGCCAGGCACAGGGCAAATCCACGTCGGCGGCGCGACAGAGATCATCCGCTGGAACAGTCGCTTCTTTCTCACCTGGGAACTCCTCTGGTACGTGGGCGCGATGTTCTTCAAACGCCTCTGCTCGCTGACCACCGCGCTGGTTCTGGTGCTCTCGATAACCCCGTCTGAAATCGCGTCCGGCCTCAACGCCTTGGGCCTCCCCTACAAAGCCTGTACTATCGTCTCCCTCGCTTTCCGCGCCATCCCCGACGTGGCCCGCGACTTTCTCGACATCAAAAACTCCCTCTCCCTGCGAGGCGTCGAACTCGACCCTAAACGGGCGGGCCTCCTCTCCCGTCTGCGGCAAACCACCCTTATTCTCGTGCCGCTCATCATGACCAGCTTCGGCAGAGTCGAAACCATCGCCAACGCCATGGACCTGCGCGGCTTCGGCAAGAACCGCACCCGCACGTGGTACCGCCGCACCCCGCCCGCCCCCGCCGATTGGATCGTCCGCGTCTGCACCCTCCTCCTCGCCGCCTTTTGCGTGTACTACATCGTCCGCTACCGCGTGATTGACCCGTTCCCCTACGACTACTGGTGCCCGTGGATTGACCGGACGTGATGCGGGATAAACGCAGGGAATACAAGGTCCCCCCGAACCACGCTAACGGACCCGTCCGATGCGTCCAGCGAGCGGCGCGAAGCCATCCGGTGAGGGAGTGCTAGGAGGCTGTGGGACTTAGCAATTTTTCGCACTTTTTTTCGCAGAAAATAGTGCAAAAACTATGATAAATAAGCCATTGTTAGTATTTTGATTAGGTTAAAATTCGTATTTTCGTGTATTATTTC
>JAISZQ010000386.1 GCA_031269165.1 Spirochaetaceae bacterium | reverse complement strand
AAGCCGCCGCTGTGATTCGGTCGCGGGCTTTGCCCGCTTCTGGAGTTTCGGGCGGGGCTTTGCCCCGCTTGTTCCGAAACTCCATGACTGAAAGTTGGGATTCGGGGGCGTTACGGGGGTCTGACCCCCGTAGAGGGGGATAGCGGAGGGCGAAGACCGGAGCGAAGGGGGAGACTTCCCCCTTTTGCTGAGATTTTGAACAGACCCTTACCAAAGAGCGCGAAAGGAGTATTCAAGGTTTCCGGTTTGTGCTATGATTCCGCTATGGACGCGCAGGCAGTAATCAAAAATCTTCACCCGCTTGAGGTGAAAGTCATCCTCAGTTACCCGCAAAAGGCTGAGTTGACGGCGGAAGGGGTCGAGAAGACGTTGTCGCTGAAGAGCGGGAACGGGAATCAGGCGCTCTCGTGGCTTTGTGCCAAGGGGGTAGTCGGGGAAACGCGCCGGGAGAAGGCCGTTTACTATGAAATCACCGCGACGGGGCTTGACTGGAAGCAGAACGGGTCGCCGGAAGAGAAGATCGCCGCGTTTGTCGGGCGAAATCCGGGGAAAACGTTGCCGGAGATCGCGTCCGGCCTCAACATCGACAACCGAGACGCGGGGCGCGCGTTCGGCCAGCTCTCTCAGGCCGGGATTTTGGCGATGGATGGCGAAAAAAGGGTTGCCTCAGGCGATGGCGCGAAAAAAGACGGGTATTTTGCGCCGATCAAATCGCTGTTGGAGAAGGGGGCCGACGCCGCAAGCGCGGGAAACGGCCTTGTGGCGGAAAACGCGCTCTCCGATGCGGAAAAGGCCGCCGTGAAGGGGCTTTCCAAGAAACGCGGCGCGGGGGATTCGCCTTTTCGCACGGTTGAAAAGGAGACGGTGTTCTTCGCGTTTACCGGGGAACACGCCGCGCTTGCCGCCGCATTGAAGGCGGCGGGGATTTCAGGCGACGAGGCGGGCGAGCTTACGCGGGAAATGCTCGAATCCGGCTCGTGGAAGGGGAAAACCTTCCGCGCCTACAACATCAACGTGCCGCCCGCGCGCTTGGTCATCGGGCGGACCAACCCCTACGCCTCGTTTCTTGAGGGGGTGAAGGATAAACTCGCGTCTCTCGGCTTCGAGGAGTTTGACGGCTCCCTTGTCGAGACTGAGTTTTGGAACTCGGACGCGCTTTTCATGCCCCAGTTTCACGCCGCCCGCGACATTCACGATGTCTACCATATCAAAGACCCCGCCCGCGCCGCTTCTATCGAGGAACCGCATCTTTCCAATGTGGCGGCGGCGCATGAAAACGGCGGCAACACCGGAAGCCGGGGCTGGAACTACGCCTTCGACCGCGATTTTACCAAGCGGCTGATCCTCCGCAGTCAGGGCACGGCGATTTCGGCGCGGACGCTGCCCCACGCGAACATTCCCGGCAAATACTTCGGCATCGTCCGCTGTTTCCGCTACGACAAGGTTGACGCGACCCATCTTTCCGACTTTTACCAGACCGAGGGAATCGTGCTGGGCGAGGAGGTCAATCTCCGCACCTTGCTGGGCTTCCTCAAGATGTTTGCCGAGGAGGTGGCCGGCGCGAAAGAAGTGAAGTACGTCCCCGGCTACTTCCCGTTCACCGAGCCGTCCGTGGAGGTGCACATAAAGCATCCGGTTCTCGGCTGGTTTGAGATGGGCGGGTCGGGGATTTTCCGCCCGGAAGTGACCGCCTCCCTCGGCGTGAACGTGCCGGTCGCGGCGTGGGGCATCGGCATTGACCGCATGGCGCTGTTGGCCCTCGGCCTCTCCGACCTCCGCGAACTCTTCAGTTACAGCCTTGAAGACGTGAGGCTCCGCCGCCTATGACCAGCGAGCTTACCTTCACCGTCCGCACCTACGAATGCGACAGTTACGGTCATGTCAACAACGCGGTCTACCTCCAATACCTCGAATACGCCCGCTGGAAATACCTAAAAGACATCGGGTTTGACTACGAGGGGGCGCGTAAAGCGGGTTACGGCACCTACGTGGCCCGCGTCGAGATCGACTACAAGCAACCCGCGCTGACCGACGACACGCTCACCATCACCTCGAGCCCCGTCAAGAAGGGCGCGGTGAGCGGCACGATTCACCAGATCATCATGCGGGGCACGGAGACCATCGCCGTAGCCAACGTTACGTGGGCCTTCGTCGATGCGAGCGGCCGCCCGGTGCGGATCCCTCCCGCGTTTGACGTGCCGGGCTTGTCGCCTGCCCCTTCAGAACATTGAGGCGAGTCGGGCGATGTGGCGGGATACCGGGCCGGTTGCTGTTTCGGGAGCGGCATTCGACGGGGGTAGCAACATCACACGCAACAACGTAAGAATTTTGGTCCGCGAATGGCGCGAATAAGCGCCATTGGCGTTACGAATAATATATACCCACCAGCGCGTATTCGCGTACATTCGCGGACAAAAAACTAAAAATCTGTGTGATCCGTTGACCACTCTTATATTCCATTGGCTTAAGTTGTTGACAGTGGTAGCAACACCACAGGCAACGGCGGCCTCTGCCGCAAGGCGGGCAAACAACCGCTTCGGTTGCTTGCCGCCCCGGCACCCGCATTACCTAATATCCCATCCCCCGCAGGATTTCAAGATTATTCCGCGCCTCGGTATCGTCAGGATTGAGCCGTATCGCCTCGGTGAAGCCCGCTAGGGCTTTGTCATAGGCCCTATAGTTTGTTTTCATCCCTTCATAATTTTCCATTCGCGCAACGCGCGCATCATGAGCCCAACGCCTCCGTGCCAAACCGTTTTTCAATGTCCGCACGAACTTCCGGCTTCAGTTTGTCGCAACCCCCAAAAGCC
>JAISZQ010000359.1 GCA_031269165.1 Spirochaetaceae bacterium | reverse complement strand
TATCGGGCACCTCGCTCCGTATCACGCGGTCCACCTCCGCCACGCTGTCTTTTGAGACATGGGCCGTCCCCACGAGGATTATTTCTCTGCCGTGCAGATTGAGTCGTGTCATGTTACGTTAATGTCCTTTATGAAGGCGGGGGCAGTCTCCCCCTCGCGCCCGCCACGCAAACCCCTTCATGTTCCAAAAGGGTTTGCGCGTCTTCCGCTACCCCCTCTGCGGTGGGCCAGCCCCCCGCAACGCCCCCCAGCCCCGCAGGGGCTTCCTTTGGGCGTGTCGCACCGCGAACAGGCTCAAGGCCCCCCCTTCGGGGGGAGAATGTCTCTCTTCTGGATTGCTTCACCCTTCGGGTTCGCAATGACAAGCGGCCCGCTCGCATGACAAGCAACCCCGTCATTGCGAGCCGCGAAGCGGCGAAGCAATCCAGCCGGGGAGGCCCTCACACTGGATTGCTTCGCTCGGCAATGACGCGGCCCGCTCGCAATGACGCGGAGAGTTGTCATTGCGAGCCGCGAAGCGGCGAAGCAATCCAGCCGGGGAAGCCCTCACACCGGATTGCTTTGCTCGGCAATGACACGGCCCGCTCGCAATGACGCGGAGAGTTGTCATTGCGAGCCGCGAAGCGGCGAAGCAATCCAGCCGGGGAGGGCATTCACCCACGCTCAACGCGAAGCGTTGAGCCGATTGCTTCGGACTCCGCCCTCGCAATAACGGCGTTCTCCATCTTCAATGCTCAACGCTCACTTTCCCCGCAGGTGGAGAAGCCTGTACCAAAAGGTCCCGTTCTTCCATTTTCCACTGGTTCAAACGCCATTCAACGGTGTCCCGGCGGCCTGTCTCCCGGCACTTTTCATAGTATGCGTTGGCGAGCGCCGCCTTGTTGCAAATATCGTAAAATTCCGCCAGATAAAACGCCGACTTTCCCTTTAAGAACGTGTCTTTCTCCGCGTCTATCTGACGGGCCACATTCGCGTCCCCGTTAAAATCGTTTAACATCCTGAGTATCGCGTAGTCCAGTGTATCGCGCTTGGCCAGCCGCATCGCGCTTTCCAGAAACGGCTTTACCTCAAACAGTTTCTGCACCCGCAGGGCGTTGAGCGCGGCCAGCACCGCATACCCATTCTCCGACGGCGCCTTCGCGTAAGCGGCCAAGAATGCGTCACGGGCGGCGGCATACTCCTTGTTCTTCATCTTGAGCATACCGAGGCCCTCGTAGGCATAAAAATAGTCGGGATTCCGTTTTACCGCCTCGACATACCGCGCCTCGGCCTTCGCGTAGTCACCCCGATCCGCCAAAATACCGGCACTGTAAATATACGCGACAAATTGCGTACCGTCAAGCGTGATCGCCCGTTCAAACGCCGCAAACGCCTCATCAGGTCTGCCCAACGACAACAGCGTGCGGCCCTTGTCATAGCAGACCCAGTAGTCACGGGGGGCAAGTTGCTCGGCGGACACGAAATCGGCAAGTGCCGGACCCATCTCGCCTGAACCCCGCAGAAGCTGGCCTCGGATCACGTATCCCTGCATCTTGTCGGGATGAAGCGCGACGGCCTGGTTTGCAAGCGGCATCGCCTCGGCGGATAACCCTTGAAAACGGAAAACTTCGGCCTTTCCCGTCAACGCCGCCAGGTTCGCCGGGTCTATCGCCAACACCTTGTCAAACTGCGTGACGGCAAGCGCCCACGAATCGTTGCGCGCGTGGATGGTGCCGAGGGCGTTCAACGAGGGAAGATGATCCTTATCGATTTTGAGCGCGGTGTCAACGGCCTTCCGCATCGCCTGCTTGTTCCCCGCCGCCGCTTCGACCATGAAAAGAGCATAGAAGGCATCGGGATTTTGCGGCTCGTCCGCGATGACCCCGTTCGCCGCATCCCGTCCCTCGGAAACGCGGCCCGCCGAGACATACACAGACGTTTTCAACAGCCGAATCTCGGCGGTTTTCGCGTCCTCTTCGGGAAATTCGTCGAACAACGCGAGTGCCCCGTCAAAATCCCCCGCGCCTAAACAATCAAGAATTCGGGCCAAAAGCGCGTCCCGAAAAGGGATCTCCTTTTCCGCTTGGACAACCGGCACGGGCGCTTCCCCAGAAAGAGCAGGTTCTTGTGCGGGAATTGTTCCCGCTTGCCGGGGCGAAGACGCGCACGACAGCATGATCACCAGCGCAATCACACCAAAACTGCCGTAAGACCATGTATGCCTATTCATAACCAGATTATCGGCAAAATTTCCGGCTTTTTGAGGGCGGCGTTTCGGGCATCGGGGAAACAGGGGCCGGTCATGTGCCGCGCCTTCCCCTTTTGGGGAATTGAACGGAGTAACTTTACCTTTTCAGATGTGTTTTCTATAATACCTGCATACGGCAAGAGGGAAATGCGTGCGGGACGCAACAAGGACAAGACAAACGGACGGGAGTTATGCATGATAGAAGTTAAGGAACTCAGGAAACGCTACGGCGATGTCGAAGCGGTGAAGGGGGTCTCTTTCTCGGTGGGAAAGGAACAGGTGCTGGGGTTTCTGGGGCCAAACGGCGCGGGGAAGACGACGATTATGAAGATTCTGACCGGCTACCACTATCCGACTGAGGGCGCGGCCTTTGTTGACGGGCTGTCCGTGCAGGAGGAGAGTACGGCGGTGAAGGCCCGCATCGGCTATCTGCCGGAGGGGGTGCCGCTTTACGGGGAACTGACGGTTGATGAGTATCTGGGCTTTGTCGCCGATGCCCGGCATATTGACAAGGGCGAGCGAGCGGCGCGGATCGCCCAGGCACTCGATGCGTGCGGGCTTGCGTCCATGCGGGGGCGGCGGATCGAGACGCTTTCCAAAGGGTTCAGGCAACGGACGGGGCTCGCCGGGGCAATCGTGCACGACCCGCCGATTCTGATCCTCGACGAGCCGACGACGGGGCTTGACCCGAACCAGATCATCGAGATTCGCACGCTTATCAAGGAACTGGGCAAGCGAAAGACGGTTATCCTCTCGACGCACATCTTGCAGGAGGTCGAGGCCGTCTGTAACCGGGTGCTCATTCTTAACGAGGGAAAGATCGCCGCGCAAGGGACGCCCGAAGAGATCGCCGTCTCAATGAAGGGCGGGGTCTCTTGGAAGTTACGTCTCACACCTGCGGTGGGCGAGGCGGGCTGGTCGTGCGGGGAGATGGCCTCGGCTCCCCCTTCGGGGGAAGGGAATGCGGTGGCGGCGGTCGAAGCGGCAATCGGTGAGTTTGCGGCGGAGAACGGAGTCGAAAGTCTGTCGGTTGAAGCAATGCCTCCTCCCCCCGAAGGGGGGCCTACCGCCCTTTCTTACCACAACGGGCCCACGTCGCCTCCACGGCAGGTGGTTGAGGCGGCGCCTCCTCCCCCCGAAGGGGGGCCTACCGCCCTTTCTTATCACAACGGGCTCGCCTCGCCTCCACGGCAGGTGGCCACTTTGCCTCCACGGCAGGTGGTCGAGGTTTCGCTTCTTGCCCGGAATGCGGGGGTCGGCGTGGCGGATGAAGACTCGTTTGCCGAGGCGCTTTTTGACTGGGCCGTCGCCCGGCGGTACAAGATACTGTCGATGTCCCGGCAACGGTTGACGCTGGAAGACATCTTCGTGCAGTTGACCCATGATGTGGCCCACGACGACCCACGAAACAAATCGGGAGGCAAGCAATGAGTGAGACGATTGAAACGATTGCTATACAGGACAGCGCCAAAGGGCGAGACCGTTTTGCGCCGCGCAGTGTCCTTGCGCCGTCATTGGCCCTTGCCCGGAAGGAACTCTATGCGGCTCTCATCGCGCCGGCGACGTACTTTATCGGGCTATTCTTTTTGTTGTTTACGGCGGTCTGGCTTTACTATCTCCAGACGTTTTTTATCCGCGACCAGGCGACGCTACGCCCCTACTTCATCGCGTTTCCGCTCGCGTTTATACTGGTGATTCCGGGCTTCACGATGAAGTCTTGGGCGGAGGAGCGCAAGACGGGGAGCATTGAGCTTCTCTTGACGATGCCCTTCTCGGAAGGGGACCTCGTGCTGGGGAAGTTTTTCGCCGCGCTGGGGTTGCTCGCCGCGCTGTTGGTCTTGAGCCTCCCCGTGCCGTTGAGCATTCTGCCGCTCGGCCATTTTGACGGCGGCGTCATCGTCTGCGAGTACTTAGGCGCGTTGCTCTTCGGCGCGTCGGCCACGGCACTCGGCCTCCTTTTGTCTGCCCTGTCGAAGAATCAGGCGGCGGCCTTTCTCGGCAGCGCGGCTGTGCTGCTCGTGGTCATGCTCATCAACCAGATCTCCACGACCCAGGCCCTTCCCGCGTGGCTCTCCGCGTTCTTTCTTTATATATCGCTCAACTACCACTTCGAGAGTTTTGCGAAGGGGCTTTTGGACAGCCGCGACCTGTTGTTCTTTATCGTGAGCGCCGCGCTGTTCTTGTACGTCACGACGCGGGTGCTCGTGTTCAGGAAGTGGAGGTAATCGAGGTAACCATGAACAAGAAACAAACGACTATCATTACCGCGCTTTCGCTGCTCGTGCTGGTGTTGACGCTCATGGTAAGTTCGCGGCTCTGGTTCCGGCTCGACCTTACGCGGAACAAGGCCTACACGATTTCGCCCGCTTCCCGCGAACTTTCCCGCGAGATTCCCGGCGAGTTGCGTATTACCTATTATTTGTCGGACGAACTCAAAACCGCCTATGCGATCCCCGGTGAAATCGAGGACATTCTCCGTGAATATGCGGCGCGGAGCCGGGGGAAGATCCGCGTCTCCGTGAAGGACCCGGTGAAGAGCGGGATGCAGGCTTCCGTGGAAGAACTGGGTGTCGCGGGCCGGCAGATGCAGGTCGTCGAGCGCAACCAAGCAACGGTCGCCCTCGTCTATTCCGGGATTCTCATCGAGTATCTGGACAAGAGCAGCGTGATCCCGTGGGTCGGAGGCAGCGAGACGATTGAATACGACCTCACCTCGCGGATCCGTTCTCTGGTGAACGAGTCCGAGCGTCATGTCGGGATTGTGGTTGGCGACAACGGGAAACTGTTTGACAACGACTACGGCTATGTGTCAAGCGCGTTGCAAGGCGCGGGGTACCGCGTGTCGGTGGTCTATCCTGATTACGAGGTGCCCGATATGCTGCCCGCGCTCTTCGTGTTCGGCGGCGGTAACGACCTGACCGAGAACGCGCTCTACCGCATCGACCGCTATGTCCAGCGTGGCGGGAAGGTGTTGTTCGCAACGGACGCGCTTGCCTCAGACGAACAGTTGTCTGTTCGTCCGGTGGAAGGCGGGCTCCTTGCGATGCTAAAAACCTACGGCGTGGCGGTCGAGACGCAGTTTGCCCTCGATACGAGCAGTAACATCGTGCAAGCCGAGACGCCGGGCGCGCCGGGCCGCATTCAACTGATCCGGTATCCGTTCTGGGTGTCGGTGCTGGGCGAATACGGGAACCGCCTCCAGCCGATCACCTCGACCTTCGCAGGGCTCGACCTCTACTGGCCGTCCCCGCTGACGCTTGACGCGCCCCCCGGCGTCGAGGCTGAGGCCCTGTTCACCACGACCGAGGACGCTTGGTTGCAAACGGAAAACTTTAACATCATGCCCGCGCAAAGCTGGGCGTGGGTTACGGAACGGGACGCGACGGCGGGCGTAAAGACGCTGGGGGCCGCGCTCACGGGGACCTTCCCGCGCTATTTCCCGACAAAGCCGCAACCCGTCGACAACGAGGGCGGGCAAGAAGATGCGCAAGCCGAGGTTGCCCCGGATTCCTTGCCCGATATGCCTGTAACGGCGAAGGAAGCCCGCATCATCGTGGTGGGTGACGCGGAGATGGGACTGAGCCGCTTTCTGGAGCAGACGCGCAGCCAGCGCAACCTCGACTTTCTCGTTGCCGCCGCCGACTGGCTCTCAAACGACGACGACATTATCGGCATCCGTAGCCGCGCTTCGGGCGGGGGCCGCCTTGACCGCATCATCGACGAAGAAAAACGTGCCGCCGCGATGGGCTTCTCCCACATTCTGGGCGTGGTCGTGATGCCGCTTGCCGTGGTGGTGCTCGGGCTTACGGTCGCGGGAAGGCGCAAGAAAATCGCCGGGCGTGTTTCCGAACAGGCGGAAGGATAAGGGGGATCAATTCACCATGATGAAGAGTTTTAAGAAGAAAGCCATCGTTCTCGGCGGCATCGCGGGTGTTCTTGCCCTTGTCTACGCGCTGACCTTTATCTTTGACAGCGAGCGTTCCGATCAGTGGCAGGCGGCCTACCGCTGGCTCGATCCGCAGAGCGTGAGTGTCGCGGACCGCATCGAAGTACGCGGTTCCGATACCGTTGACCTCGAAAAAACCGACGGTACATGGTTTGTCGTCTATGAGGGCAAGCGGTTTCCGGCAAAACAGAGCCGCGTTGACGAGCTTTTTACCGCGCTTACCCAGTCGGGCGCGTATGCGACGCGGGGGTCGTCTCGTGAAATCCAGGAAAAACTGGGTCTCACCGACGAGCAAACGTCCCGAATCACCGTGCTGTCGGGCGGCAACCCGTTGCTTGCGCTTTTGGTCGGTGTGAAGGATGCGTCGGAGAGTAGCATACACCTCCGAAAACAGGGGGACGACACGGTACGAGGCGGCGAAGACCGGTTTTCGACGTTCACCAACGGCTCGCGCCCCTCGTGGGAAGATTTACGGCTCTTTCCCGACGAAAACGGCGTGAAACTCAACGCGGACGCGATCCAGCGTTTTACGGTTTTTCCCCCGCCTGACCCCGATGCCGATCCCGATAAAGAAAGCAACGCCCAGCCCTACTACACCCTTGTCCGTGACGGCAAGGGCTGGAAAGCGGAACTCCTTCCCACCGGGGTAAGCGGCGAACCCAAGACGGCCGACATCGACGCCTATGTCCGGGGCATCGTCGACGCGGTGGGCGAGGACTTTGCCGCAGGACTTTCCCCCGGAGACGAGGGCTTCACCGATGCCGATGCGGTTTCCCGCGTGGTACTGGAACTCGGCGACGGCTCGACCCGCACCCTCTATCGCGGCCCGGACTTCTCCGACAAGAAAACGATTTCCCTGTCAGGCTCTCCCTACGTGTGGCTGCTCTCGGACTGGACGGCAAACCGCATTTTCCGCACGGGCGAGGAACTGTTTACCGATTAGTGCCAATAGTGATTCTCCTTTATAATACCAAAGTACCGGGGGCGTTGCGGGGGTGGGAAACCCCCGCAGAGGGGGATAGCGAAGGACCCTAAGCGCAAGCGGCGGGCCGTAGCGAAGGGGGAGACTTCCCCCTCATTAGGTATTCTTAAGGAGAACGACTATAACTTGTCAATACGCCGGGTGAACACACCACATGGCACCTTGTCGTGGCGCGGGTACTGTTTAGTGATCCTCTTTCGGGCGGGGCAACCTCTTTGGTTCACCTCACCCGTCATTGCGAGCGAAATAATCTATGCCCCTTCGGGGAATGGGAAAGTTGTGGGGATGTTCTCGTAAGTCCGGGTTGTAAAAAGGGGCGAAGATTCACTATACTCAAGCCCATGAAAGACACGACAACAGCAGACCGGCATCCGTGGCGGATTCTTTCGGGGACGGGCATTAAGGCCGTCGGCATTATTCTGATGACGCTTGACCATGTGCACCAGATGTTCGTCGCGCAGGGAGCACCGGACTGGTTGAGCTGGCTCGGCCGTCCGGTGGCGGCGATGTTCCTGTTTCTTTGCGCCGAAGGTTTTTTTTATACCCGTAGCAGGAAACGTTATATGCTGCAACTCCTTGCGGGTTTCCTTTTTATGTCCGCTATGAACGGGATAGTGTCCCTCGCTCTGCCCATGGAACAGATAAACCTGATCAACAATATTTTCGGCACGCTGTTCCTTGCCGCATGGTATATGGGGATGATTGACCGCGTCATCAGGGGATTCAGGGAAAAAAGCCCGGCAAAGATACTCCCCGCCGCCGGGGGAATGCTCCTTCCCCTCATCGTAAGCCTTGCCGCGCTCTTGGCCCTCCAAAGCAAAAGCCGGACCGCCGCCCTGATCCTCCTCTTTATCCCCAACCCCCTCTTGGCGGAAGGGGGCTTCATAATGGTTTTTATGGGCGTGGCGTTCTCTTTGCTCCGAAAGTACCGGTTTGCCCAGGCAGCCCTCGTACTGACCGTAAGCGCCTTTACGTGGTACTTTTCAAAAGATTCCGTCCCCGCCAGTTTTGAGTGGCTGATCGTTTTCGCCATTATCCCCATCATCCTCTACAACGGAAAACGGGGCAAAGTCCAAAAGAGCGGCAAATACTTTTTCTATGTTTATTATCCCGCCCATATCTACCTGCTGTACGGCGCCGCATGGTTTCTGGGCGGGTAACCCTTCATAACGCGGGGGGCTGTCTCCTTCTTTTAGGGAACAGGGATTAGGTAAGAAGATGGCCGTCATTGCGAACCCGCAGGGTGAAGCAATCCAGAAAGGCATAACGCCCTGGATTGCCGCGCTCCGCTCGCAATGACGGGGGCGTTGATAGGGAACAGGGATTAGGTTTAAGAAGATGGGGGCCGTCATTGCGAGACGGTGGCAACATAGTTGCCGTTGGCGAAGCAATCCAGACAGGAGGCATCCCGCACTGGATTGCTTCGTTGCTTTGCGCCTCGCAATGACGGCTACCGCGTTATGGCCCACACGAGGCCGCCGCTAAGGAGTGCCGCCAAAGGAACCGCTATCAGTGTAAAAGTCTTCCAGAACTTTGAGTTTCTTTCGTATCTCGCCGATAAGTCCGATTGCGTCTTGTAGATGGACTTGTTCGACAACTCGGTTAGTTGTCTCCCAAGTCTTGCGGTTTTTCAGGCTGAAGCCG
>JAISZQ010000358.1 GCA_031269165.1 Spirochaetaceae bacterium | reverse complement strand
TCGCAATGACGGGAGCACCATTGTCATTGCGAGGAGGCGGCATTTGCCGACGACGAAGCAATCCAGCCGGGGGAGGCCCACACCCTGGATTGCTTCGCTTCGCTCGCAATGACGTGGGGCCGCTCGCAATGGCGGGAGAACCATTGTCATTGCGAGGAGGCGGCATTTGCCGACGACGAAGCAATCCAGCCGGGGGAGGTCTTCACACTGGATTGCTTCGCTTCGCTCACAATGACGTGGGGCCGCTCGCAATGACGGGAGCACCATTGTCATTGCGAGGAGGCGGCATTTGCCGACGACGAAGCAATCCAGCCGGGGGAGGCCCACACCCTGGATTGCTTCAGCCTTCGGGTTCGCAATGACGTGGGGCCGCTCGCAATGACGGGAGCACCATTGTCATTGCGAGGAGGCGGCATTTGCCGACGACGAAGCAATCCAGCCGGGAAAGGCCTTCACACTGAATTGCGAGCGGGCGGTGATGACCCGGTCTTGGCCGGAGAGGTCTTTGCGGATGGCGACTTCGTGGTAGCCCTGTTCGTGTAACAGATGCTGGATGGCGGGCATAAGGCGGGGGTCGGCTTCCATCAGCAGACAGCCGCCTGAGTTGAGACGGGCTTTCGCGTCACGGACGACGCGGCGTATGAGGGCGAGGCCGTCGTTGCCGCCGTCGAGGGCGAGGCGGGGTTCGTTGCGCACGTCCGGGGATAACGCGGCGATTTCGGCGGACGGGATGTAAGGGGGGTTGCTCACGATGAGGTCGAAGGTTGCCTCGTTGTCTATGTTGGCGAAGAGGTCGGAGAGGATGATCGCGGCGGGAAGGTTTAAGGTTTCACTGTTCTGCCGGGCAACCGCGAGGGCCGCGCCGCTAATGTCCGAAAGGGTGACGGTTGTCGCCGGGGCCTCGTGTTTCAGGGAAAGGCCGACCGCCCCCGACCCGGCGCATACGTCGAGAACGGCAACATTGGTTCCGGCAACAGCGGTTTTCAGCGCGATTTGTTCGAGGGCCGCCTCGACCAGCGTTTCCGTTTCGGGCCGGGGAACGAGTGTGTCTTTCGTTACGGTAAAATCAAGGTAACGGAACGCCTTGTGCCCGGTGATGACGGCGACCGATTCCCCGGCGGCGCGCCGGGCAAGGGCCGCGTGATAGCGGGCGCGTTCCTCTTCGCCGACCGCGTCGCCTGAGTGCGCGAGGAGGATGCTTCGCGTTGTTCCCCGGACGTGGGCGAGAAGGAGTTCCGCATCGAGGTGAGGCGTTTCGATTTCGTGTTCCGCGAGGGAGGCGGCGGCAACGGTAAGGAGGGCGGCAACGGTAAACCCGTCTTTGGGGGGGTTGGGGGGCCAAGGCCCCCCAACGGGGGTGTTACGGGGGCAGGGCCCCCGGAGAGGGGGTAGCGTAAGACCGCAGGTCTGAAGCGAGGGGGAGACTTCCCCCTTTGAGGGAATGGAACATGGAGCATTGAAAATGGATAATGAGCGGAGGTCGAAAATCGCGCGTTCTATCGCCATAATTTTCCATTCTCCATTTACCATTTTCCATTCCCCGCAGGGGCAAAAGGGGTAAAAGGGGCCAGCACATTGAGCTTGTACTCGATCGCGTCGGTCAGCGCGAAACGGCTCGCGTCGATGATGTCGGAGGAAACGCCGAGGGTCGTCCAAACACTCGTGCCGTCCGTGCTTTCGATGAGGACGCGGACGCGGGCAGCGGTCGCGTCTTTGCCGTTGATGACGCGGACCTTGTAATCGGAGAGGCGCACGGCGGACAACTCAGGATAAAACGACGTGAGCGCGCGGCGAAGCGCGAGATCGAGCGCGTTGACCGGGCCGTCTCCTTCCGCGCCCGCGATCTCGGATTGCCCGTTGACGAGGACTTTGACCCAGGCGTAGGAACATTCAATATCGGCGGTGGGCGGGTGCTCGCTCGTTACCCGGTAGGAAACGATCCTGAAAGAGGACACCGTACGGCCCATTTCGCGGAGGGCCAATAGCTCAAAACTCGCGTCCGCGCCTTCAAACTGGGACCCCTCGGCCTCAAGCGTCTTGAGCCGTTGCGAGACCGCTTCCACGACCGGAGACACCTTCGTGATCGTTTCGTCGAACTTACGCAAGCGTTCGGCGATCGCCGCTCTGCCGCCGACTTCGCTCATCAAGAATTCGCGGCCGTTCCCGACGAGGGCGGGATCAACGTGTTCAAACGAGGCGCGGGCCTTGAGGATGCCGTCGGCGTGCATACCGGCCTTGTGCGAAAACGCCGCCGACCCGACATAAGGCATTCCCTCGGGCAGGGCCATGTTCGCAATTTCGGCGGCCGTCCGCGCCGTCTCGCTTAATTTTTTCAGGCAGCCTTCCGGCAAACACCGATAGCCAAGTTTGAGTTCGAGGCTGGGAATGAGGGCGGCGAGGGCCGTGTTCCCGCACCGTTCGCCGATGCCGATGAGCGTTCCCTGGACGTGGGTCGCGCCCGCACCGACCGCCGCGAGCGAACAGGCAACGGCAAGTCCCGCGTCGTTGTGGGCGTGGATTCCGATCTCCGCGATTACCGTGTCCTCCCCGGTTCTTCCCGCCTTCCCGCCCTCCCCGACCTCTGTGCCGGGACAGAGTGCCCTGAGCGCCGTCACGCCCCAGCTTATGTCATCGGGAAAGGTGCCGCCGTTGGTGTCGCAGAGTACCGCTGTGGACGCGCCGGCGTCGAGGGCCGCCTTCACCGTGGCAAGGGCATATTCGGCGTTTTCTTTTCGCGCGTCAAAGAAATGTTCCGCGTCGTAGATCACATGGCGGCCCTTGTCGCGCAAATACCGCACCGTGCCGGCTATCATGGCGAGGTTTTCTTCGGGCGACACACCGAGAATCTCTTGCGCGTGAAACAGCGAACTCTTGCCGAATATGACGACCGTCTCGGTTTCCGCCGAGAGCAATGTTTGCAAGCGGTCGTCTTCGCCGGGCTTCGCGCCCTTTTTTACCGTCGCGCCAAACGCGCACACCGAGGCGTGTTCCAGGCGCAGTTTCTTTGCCTCACGGAAAAAGTCCGCGTCCTTGGGGTTGCTCCCCGGATTGCCGGCCTCGATCCAGCGCACCCCCAGCTCATCAAGACAGCGGACGACCGCCAACTTATCCTGTAACGAGAAACTCACCCCCCGGCCCTGAGCCCCGTCCCGCAACGACGTATCAAAGATGTCAATATTCCGCATCGCACTATCATGACCGCTAATCGTTTTTTTTTCAACCGAGGCTGTTCCAAAACACGAAAAGAGTTTTGACCGGCTCTTAGAGCCTGTTCAAAAACCCTGCGAGACGCAAGCCTCCGCTGTGATCCGGTCGCGGGCTTTGCCCGCTTCTGGAGTTTCGGGCGGGGCGGGCAAGCAGTCGCAGGGCTTCGCCCTGCTTCTTGCCTGCGCCCCGCTTGTTCCGAAACTCCATGCTCAACGCGAAGCGTTGAGCCGGGATTCGGGGGCGTTACGGGGGTCTGACCCCCGTAGAGGGGGATAGCGGAGGGCGAAGACCGGAGCGAAGGGGGAGACGCGGCAACTTGTTGCCGTTCCCCCTTTTGCTGAGATTTTGAACAGGCTCTTTGAGGGTTTTCTACACCCGAAAGCATCAAGGACGCCCTACTCCCAACCCACGACTTGATATTTGAGCCTGTTCCAAAACTAATTGACTGTGCGCTAACGCGCACGGTTTTGGAACAGGCTCTTGGAAAAACCGGTCAAAGGCCCCGGTTTTTCCCTTAAATCTAGGGAAGCTGTTCCAAA
>JAISZQ010000333.1 GCA_031269165.1 Spirochaetaceae bacterium | reverse complement strand
GAAAACCGCCTCTCCAACGCCTTTTTTTCCGTTTTTCCTCGCCGTGCGCCGCATTTATCCGTGTTTTCCTGCCCCGGCACACCGGAAACGGCCCGAAATTCGCTTCTTTTTCGCCTTTTCCCCAGCGGCGCGGGCAGACCTCCCCCAAGGCCATCGCCAACCGATGGCCCGCCATCGTTGGCCGGGGAATCGAGGCTTTCTGTAACGCCACCTTTGGTTAACCGGGCGGAAACACGGAGGAAAACGTGAATTGGGGCGAAAAAGGCGCTTCCGAACCCATTCCGGCCTGGCGGGGGCTGCCCCACCCCTCCGGGGAATTGAAAATGGTAAATGGAGAATGGAAAATTATAGGAAGGGAATGCGCTATCTCCAAAACACGACATTATCCATTTTCAATTATCCATTTTCCATTCGCGCCACGCGCGTGTCCTCCCCGTGCGAAAATTAAACCGCACCGAGAACGTCTGCTTAATGAACAGGGTTCATCAACCATTGCATAATCTTCGGCAACTCGAAACCGTCGGCGGGCTTGATGAAGAACGAGAGCGCACGGCCCGCGATTTTATGCCCCCGCATCTCGAAGCCGAACCGCCCTTTCGCCTCACGGAGTACCCGGTAAAAAAGCACGACCGCCCATGTCAAGTGAAACAAGGGCTCGCCGATATTAACCGCCGTCCGCACCTCGTACCAGACACCTTCTGCCAATTCTCTTGGTAACCGCATAAAAACCTTCCTGTATATAAGCGGGGCCGTTCCAAAACGTCTGTTTTGGAACGGCCTTGTACCCTCTATTAAGGCGTTGCCAGCCCCGTTGCTTTAATCAAACACGAAAAAAGTGCGAAAAAGTGCAAAAACAGTGCGGCCTTGAGACAGGCAAAGAAAAGAATGGTCCACAGATTGCGCCTGATGGCGCGCCATATATGGCGATCCAGATTACGCGGATTTTTGTACTAAAAGCCCTCTTAAATCTGTCGCCTCCTGGCACAATCTGGGGACAAATATTCTTAATTTATTGACAGCGAAAGCCTTCCCCTTTATGATGGTACTGTTCTGAGGAGAGGCGGGTCATGGTTGACAAGAAAGGATTGCGGGAAAAGATGAAAGGGCTGTTGAAAGGCGTGGACGAGGCGGCCAATACCCGTGAGGGGGTCGAGGCGGCGGCGCGGCTTTGCGGGACGGAGGAGTGGAAGCAGCATCGGCGGATGTTGCTCTATGTCTCGATGGCGGACGAGTTTGACACGGGGCCGCTTCTGACGCGGGCGTTTGCCGAGGAAAAGGAGGTCTATGTGCCTCGGACGGAGGGGTCGACGATGCGGTTTTATCGTATTTCCGGCGCGGAGGGGCCGTGGAGTATCGGGGCGTATGCTATTCGTGAGCCGTCTGTGTGTACGGAGGAGACGCGCTTCGAGCCGGGCGACGGGTCGGCATTTATTGCGGCACCGGCACTGGCGTTCGACCGGAAGGGGAACCGCATGGGACGCGGGCGCGGGTACTACGACCGTTTCTTTGCCTCGTTGCCCGGAGGGGGAGATTTTTTTCTCTGCGGGTACTGTCTTGCAATGCAGGTTATCGATGAGGTGCCGATGGAGGCGTTTGACCGGCGGGTTGACGCGCTCTGTACCGCCCGCGAGTACCTTCAATTTTCTCATCTTGCCGCATGAATCACGCCGGACTCAAGCACGAAGAGATGAAGCGCGGGGCGGCTTGTGTCACCGTGTGGGAAGACGCCGCGTTTCTCGCGGTGAACAAGGTTTCAGGTATCGCGCTGTGCCCTGAACGATGGGATCGCGACCGGGATTCGCTCGTCCGGTTGCTCGAAAAGGAACGGGGAGAACGGCTCTTTATCTGCCACCGGATTGATCGGGACACGTCGGGACTGGCGGTCTTTGCGAAGACGGCTGACGCGCACAAACGGCTCTCGGCGGCGTTTGAAAAGCGGCTTGTGCAAAAAAAGTACACGGTGATTCTCCACGGGCGTCCCCTGTGGCAGGAAACAGACTGCGACCTTCCGCTCCTCCCCGACGGGAACAAAAAGCACGGCACAATCGTTGACAAATATCGGGGGAAGCCGTCCCGCACCCATTTCCGCGTTCTTTTTTCCGCCGGGAGTTACACCGTTGCCGAGGCGGAGCCTGCCACGGGCCGCACCCACCAGATTAGGGTTCACGCCGTTGCGCTGGGCCACCCGGTGGTGTGCGACACGCTCTATGGGCCCGCGAGCCGGAACGAAACGGGGGAAGCGGTCTATCTGTCCGCATTCAAGCGAGGCTGGCGGGGCGACAAGTTCGCGGAACGGCCGCTTTTGGCGCGGCTTGGGCTCCATGCGGCGATGTTGACGTTGCCTGGGGAGTGCGGCTTTGCCCAGCCGCTTGTTCTCGAAGCGCCCCTGCCCCGGGATATGGCGGCAACCGTCGCGCAGATGGAGAAGTGCGGGGGATCGTTTATCACGGTCAAAAAATGAAGGGATGCGGGGCGCGGCCGTCATTGCGAAGTGAGTGGCAACATAGTTGCCGTTAGCAATGTGCCGTTGGTGAAGCAATCCAGACGAGGCAGCCCTCTGGATTGTTTCGCCCGCCTTAACAAACCGCTCGCAATGACGGGGCGGGTGTTGTCATTGCGAGCCGCGAAGCGGCGAAGCAATCCAGATAGGGGAGGCCCTCACACAGGATTGCTTCGCCCGCTTTAACAAACGGCTCGCTCGCAATGACGAGGTGGCGGGGATAAAGCATGGTCCCCGTGATTGCGCCTCATCGTGATCCCGCGTTTTTCTCAAAAAAAATGAAGAAAAAGTGAAGAATTTTGAAAAAAACACTTGACGGCGCGAAAAAGTTGTTGTATTATTATTCTATTAACGTGATGTGAACGAACACGCGAACTGAATCTGTCCACAATAACTTCTTTGCCCTCTGCCGGTGCTTTTCTTCATTTTCCTTACCGGCAGGGGGCGCTTTTTTATGCGGAGAGGCCGTTTAGCACCTAAAAACCCTCGCGGTTCACGTAATGTTCTTGAAAAAATGAGAAATTTTGAAAAAAACACGAAATTCTTCATAAAAATTGAAAAAAGTACTGTCGGATCTCAGAAACAAATAGGACACCCCGTCTCTGATAAAATGGGTAAAACGAAACTCATTTACCGGAGGGAAAGCCATGAAAGGCAGTGCAGGGTGTCCCACAGGGATTGTAAC